>JALZAW010000069.1 GCA_030948155.1 Candidatus Dormiibacterota bacterium
ACCCAGGGCCTCGATGACGTGGTGGCCGAGGAGGTGGCCAACCCGCCAGGCATGGACGAGGTCGCCTCACTGATGTGGATCAAGCACTACGCCGAACGGGACGAGCACGACCTCCTGGTGGTGGACTGTGCGCCCACCGGAGAGACCCTGCAGCTGCTCATGTTTCCGGACGCCGCCCGCTGGTGGCTGGAGAAGATCTTTCCCTGGCAGCGGCGGGCGATGAAGGTGGCGCGGCCCATGCTCCGGCGGATGGTCGATGTGCCGCTGCCCAGCGACGAGGTGATGGCCTCCCTACAAGACCTGGTGCTTGACATCGAGGGCATGAAGAAGGTGCTGACCGACACCTCGGTCACCTCCATAAGGCTTGTGCTGAACCTCGAGAAGATGGTCATCAAGGAGGCCAAGCGAGCTTTCACCTACCTGAGCCTGTTCGGCTATGTGACGGATGCCGTCATCGTGAACCGCCGCCTTCCGGCCCAGATCTCCGACCCACTTCTGCGTAGCTGGAGCGACATCCAGAAGCGCTATCAGCAGGAGGTGGAGCAGTCCTTCCAGCCGCTGCCCATCTTCCAGGTGCCTCTCTTCGAGGAAGAGGTGGTCGGCGAGCGCATGCTGAGGAAGATGGGCCAGGCGATCTACGGCAGCGCCGATCCCAGGCAGAAGTTCTACGAAGGCAGCTCCCAGCGGATGCAGAAGGACGGCTCTGAGTACATCCTGGCACTGAAGGTGCCCTTCGCCGACAGGGAGGCAATCGAGCTGTCGCGCCAGGATGGCGAGCTGTTCATCACCCTTGGCAACTACAGGCGTGACATCAGCCTGCCCCGGGTGCTGGCCAGCCGGCAGACTCTGGGCGCCAAGATCGAAGAGGGCGAGCTGAGGATAAGGTTCGGCAAGTGAGTCCGCGGGACAGAGACCAACTGCTGAAGCTCGCCCTGGATCTGGGGGGACGCGTCCAGCACGCGCTCGGGGACGTCGTGCCGCCGGAGGCCCAGACGCACCTGCTCGCCGCCCAGCGGGAGCTGCTCCTGGCGCTCTTCCTCGTCTACGAGCACCAGGTGGGCGGCCGGCGCCGGGCGGTCCGCGGCCAGAGCGAGCGCCGCGTGAGCCGGCCGGCTCGGGGCAGCGCCGGCGCCACGGGAGACACCGGCTCACGCAGCCGGCGCATTCCGATCGATTGAAGGCCGCCGAAGGGACCGTGACGAGCTGATGTTCGGCGATCCCGTCGTATTCCTGATCGGGACGATCTTTCTCATCCCGGCCATCTTTGTCGCCATCCCGGCGCATGAGCTGGGTCACGGCATTGCCGCCCAGCTCTGCGGGGATCCTTCGCCCCGCAACCGGGGCTTCTTGCGGCCCCGGCCGATGCTCTTCGTCAACATCTATGGCGTTCTGGCGGCCATCCTGATCAACGTGGGCTTTGGCAGTCCCATCCCAGTCAACGAGTACCGACTGCAGGGTGTGGGCCGCAAGGTGGCTTATGCGCTGGGCGGCCCGCTGGCAAACCTGCTGCTGGCGATTGTTTTTGGCGTCCTGCTCAGGACCCTGCTCCAGCACGGCGCCCTGGTGCCCGCCTTCACTACCCGGATCGCAGCTCCTCTCGACTACGTCGCCACCCTGGTCTACGCGCTCTACTTCCTCAACCTCTCCACCTTCGCCTTCCAGCTGCTGCCCATTCCCGGCCTTGACGGCTGGCGTGTACTGGAGGGGATCTTCCGCGGCAGCAACCCCCGCTTCTTCTTCAATGCCGCGGCGCACCAGCAGACCATCTGGATGGCCTGCTTCGCCCTTGTCTTCGTTGGGCCCCTGCTGCTGGGCTTCAGCGTGCTGGGCGCGGCGGTCGGGCTGTTCTTCCAGCCCGCCTCCAGTCTCATCGTCGGCCAGTGCTCGGGGTACACGTCGCTATTTCCCTGCCTGCCGTCGGGACGCTAGTCAACCAGGCCGGCTACCGCCGGCTGCAGGAGCGCTATCCAAGAGCGCTGGTCGCCCAAGCCATCCGCGAGCAGATCGCCGCTGAGCGAGCCACCGAGCCGGCTCCCGACGAGCAGCGGCTGCTGGCGGTCGGCGAACGCCTGGAGGAGTGGCTGCAGCCCCGGCTGCGGCGGGTGATCAACGCCAGCGGCGTCCTGCTCCACACCAACCTGGGCCGCGCGCCAATTTCGCCGGCGGCGGCCGCGGCGGCGGCCGACATCGCTGCCGGGTACTCCAACCTGGAGCTCGACCTGGCCACCGGCCGTCGCGGCCGGCGAGCTCAAGTAGTCGAGGGTTTGCTGCAGCGGCTGACCGGAGCGGAGGCCGCGCTGGTGGTCAACAACAACGCCGCCGCCATCCTGCTGGCTCTCTCAGCGCTCTGCCGGGGCCGCGAGGTGATAATCTCCCGCGGCCAGCAGGTCGAGATCGGGGGCGGCTTCCGGATGCCTGACGTGATGCGGCTCAGCGGCTGCCGAATGGTCGAGGTGGGGACCACCAACCGAACCCGCAGCGGCGACTACGAGGCGGCCATCAGCGATCGCACAGCAGCGCTTCTGGTGGTGCATCCCTCGAATTTCAGACAGACAGGCTTCACGGAGTCGGCGGGACTGGCAGAGCTCGGCGCCCTGGCCCAGAGCAGAGGACTGCTGCTGATCGACGACCTGGGCAGCGGCGCGCTGGCGCCCATCTTTGACGAGCCGACGGCGGCCGAGGCCACCCGGCACAGCGACGTGCTGACGTTCTCCGGCGACAAGCTGCTGGGTGGGCCGCAGGCCGGCATCGCCGTGGGCCGGAGCGAGGCCATCAGCGTTCTCAGCCGGCACGCGCTGGCTCGAGCTGTACGGGTCGACAAGATGACGCTGGCAGCACTGGAGGTCACTCTCCAAGAGCGGCTGCTGGGCAGGCCCTCACCGCTGCAGCTCATGCTGGCTCAGCAGCCGGCGCAGGTCAGACGACGCGCCGCCAGGTTTCAGGCGCAGCTCGCGGCGCGCGGGGTGGCAAGCGAACTGCGGGAGGCGGAGACCTTCATCGGCGGCGGATCGACGCCCGGCAGGGGTTTACCGACCTGGCTGGTGGAACTGTCAGGACCGGCCGCCCGGCTCCAGCGGTCTCTGCGCGCAGCCCCTGTGCCCGTCATCGCCCGTATCGAGGCGGACCGGTGCTGCCTGGACCTCCGCTCGGTCCTGCCGACCGAAGAGCCTGCTCTCCTGGATTCCGCCTTGGCCGCCTTCGGTCGGCCGGCGTGAGCCATATCGTCGGCACTGCCGGCCACATCGACCACGGCAAGTCGACGCTGGTAGAAGCGCTGACCGGCATCGACCCGGACCGCCTCGCGGAGGAGAAGCGGCGGGGGCTGACCATAGATCTGGGTTTCGCCCATCTGCGTCTGCCCAGCGGGCGCCTGGCGGCCATCATCGATGTGCCCGGCCACGCGCGCTTGGTGCCCAACATGCTGGCCGGAGCGCACGGACTGGACGCCGTGCTGCTAGTGGTCGCCGCCGATGAAGGCGTCATGCCGCAGACTCGCGAGCACCTGGAGATCCTGGATCTGCTGCAGGTCAGCCGCGGTGTCGTGGCGCTGACGAAGCTGGACCTGGTGCAAGAGGACTGGCGCGAACTAGCGGAGGCCGAAGTGGCCGAGGCCCTGGCTGCAACCTCCCTCGCCGGAGCGCCCATAGTGCCGGTGGCAGCCCCACTGGGGACCGGTCTGGGCGAGCTCACTCGGCAGCTCGACCGGGTGCTCGCGGGAACACCGGCCCGAGCTGATCAGGGGCGCCCACGCTTGCCCATCGACCGCGCGTTCACGATTGGCGGTTTCGGCTCGGTGGTGACCGGAACGCTTAGCGGGGGCCTGCTCCGCGTGGGCCAGGAGGTGGAGCTGCAGCCGGCCCAGCTGAAGGGTCGGATCCGGGGCCTGCAGCAGCACAACGCCGGCGTCGAGGTCGCCCGACCGGCCAGCCGGGTGGCTGCTAACGTGGCAGGGCTGCCGCGTGAGGCCTTGGGCCGCGGCCAGGTGCTCGCGGGCCCGGGCGCCCTGCGACCCGTGCGGCGGCTGGACACTTCAGTGCGAGTGCTGAAAGGGGCGCCTCGGCCGCTTCGCCACGGCGATCGCCTGCAGCTCTACCTCGGCACCGCTGAGGTGAGCGCGCGGGCCATTGTGTTGGGCCAGGATGAGATCCTGCCCGATCGGGAGGGCTGGCTGCAGCTCTACCTGGACCGACCGGTGGCGACCCTAGCGGGCGACCGCTACGTGCTGCGGATCCCGAGCCCGGCTCGGACTCTGGCCGGCGGCGAGGTGCTCGACGTCACACCTCGCCGTCATGCCCGCCTGGCGCCTGAGGTGACCGCGTCACTGGCGCGACGAGCCGGCGGCCACGCGCTCGCTGAGGAGCTGGCGAAGTACCCGCGCGGCATTCGGGCCGCCGATCTCGTGGCAAGTGGTTTGGGCAACGCCGCCGAGGTGGCGGCTCTGCCGGCCCAGCGCGCCGGTGACTGGCTCTTCAGCCCCAGCGCTTGGGCGGCGCTGGTGGAGCGCGCCGGCGAAACGCTTTCGATCTACCACCGAGAGCACCCGCTGCGAGCGGGAATGCCGAGGGAGGAGTTCAGGAGCCGGCTGGCCCTGCACCCGGTCGCCCTGGGACCCGTGCTGACCGAACTGGCTCAGCTCAGCCTGCTGCAGGAGACGAAAACGGAAGTGGCCGGGCCGGGCCACGCGCCTCAAGCCGAAACGGAAGCGGACAGCGCCGCGACGCGCCTGCTGGAGCTGCTGAACCGGCGGCCCTTCACGCCCCCGAGCCTGCCGGAAGCTATGCAGCAGTCAGGCGCTTCGAGTGAAGTGGCGCGAGCTCTAATCGCTCGGGGTGAGGCTGTCCGCCTCTCAGCCGATGTGGTGTTCAGCCGCCAGGCCGTCGAGGCGGCAACCACGCTGGTAAGGGAGATGCTGCGAGAACAGGAGCAGGTCAGCGTGGCGGCTGTGCGAGACCGACTGGGCGCCAGCCGCAAACCTGTGCTGGCCCTGCTGGAACACCTGGACAGCCGCCGAGTCACCCGGCGAGTCGGTGACGCGCGGGTGCTGCGCTGAGCCTCCACTGCGGCCGAGGTCACGCTGCTTGGCGACACGTCTGTGGGCCGAGTTCATGACTCCCGTCGCGCTCGTAAGGGGGTGTTAGGCCGATAGGCCGGGTTCATCCCGGCCGGACTTGAGCGGCGGTCGGCGCGACAGTACGAACGGTCGTCCAGCCAAGGCATTCGGCAGCGCGAGAGGCGCTGGTCGGACGCTCACCTCGGTGGGGTTTTCGAAGGGGAGGCCTGCCTCTTCTTGGCCTGCGCAAGGCGGCCGCCGGTAGGCTTGGCCCGATGAGAATCGGAGTTCTGACAGGTGGCGGCGACGCGCCCGGGCTCAACGCCGCCATCAGAGGCGTCGCCCGTCGCGCCTTTCACCTGGGCCACCAGGTCAGCGGCATCAAGAACGGCTGGGCGGGGGCCCTGCGAGGAGACATGTCGGAACTGACGCCGACCGACGTGCGCGGCATTCTGCCGCTCGGCGGCACGATCCTGGGCAGCTCCCGGACAAATCCTCTGAAGGAACCGGAGGGCATCGAGCGGGTCACGGCCTCCCTGCAGCGCTTCGGCATCGACGGACTGGTTGCCATTGGCGGTGACGACACGCTCTCCGTCGCGCGCGGTCTCTTCGACGCCGGCTGCAAGGTGGTGGGGGTGCCGAAGACCATCGACAACGATCTCTCAGGCACCGAGTTCTGCATAGGCTTTGACACGGCTGTCGGCATCGTCACTGAAGCTCTCGATCGCCTGCACACCACCGCCTCCTCGCACCACCGCGTGATGGTGGTCGAGGTGATGGGCCGCGACACCGGCTGGGTGGGCGTGACCGGCGGTATCGCCGGGGGCGCTGACCTGGTGGTCATACCTGAGTTTCCGGTTGGGCTCGACGAGATCGTCGCTCACCTGCGCCAGAGGCGGGGCGAGGGCAAGGACTTCAGCATCATCGTGGTCTGCGAGGCTGTCGACATTCCGGGTCTGGAGGTGGCTGGGGAGGGGCGAGCCGATGCTTTCGGCCACGTCCAGCTGGCCAAGCGAGGCATCGGCGATTCGCTCTCGCAGGGCATCGAAGCCGCAACCGGCTTCGAGACCCGGGTGACGGTGCTGGGCCACCTGCAGAGGGGTGGCACTCCCTCGGCTCTCGACAGGCTCTGGGCCACGCGGCTGGGCGTGGCGGCTGTCGACCTCCTGAACGAAGGCCAGAGCGGGGTAGCCCCCGTACGCCGTGACGGGGAGGTGGCCGTGCGCCCTTTGGGCGATCTGGTCCAACAGCAGCGCCGGGTACCGCGCGAGCTCTACGAGCTGAGCCGAGTCTTCGGCTAGGACAGCTCTGTGGTGCTGAGCGACTTCCCGCGCTATCCGCTGCTATTTGGCCCGAGCCCGATCCATCCGTTGGAGCGGCTTTCCGCACACCTGGCCGGCCCCCAGATCTGGGCCAAGCGAGAAGACTGCAACTCCGGCCTAGTCTATGGTGGCAATAAGACCCGCAAGCTCGAATACCTGGTGCCTGAAGCTCTCGCCCGAGGAGCTGACACACTCGTCTCGATCGGCGGCGTGCAGTCCAATCACACCCGGCAGGTCGCCGCCGTCGCGGCCAAGCTGGGCGTCAGGGCGCTTCTCGTGCAAGAGAGCTGGGTCGACTGGCCGGACCCAGTCAATGATCGAGTCGGGAACATCCTGCTCTCGCGAATCATGGGTGCTGAGGTGCGCCTCGTGAATGAGGGCTTTGGCATCGGATTCAAGACCAGCTGGGAGCAGGCGCTGGAGGACGTCCGGGCGGCGGGCGGCACTCCCTACGCAATCCCTGCAGGAGCGTCCGACCACCGGCTGGGCGGTCTCGGCTTCGCGAATTGGGCCTACGAAGTGCAACAGCAAGAGGAAGCGCTCGGTGTGTTCTTCGACACCGTCATCGTCTGCAGCGTCACCGGCTCCACCCAGGCCGGAATGATCGCGGGGTTTGCGGGTCAGCACCGGCCGCGGCGGGTGATCGGGATCGACGCTTCCGCCAAGATCAAAGAGACCCGGGCCCAGGTCGAAAAGATTGCCAGGAACACCGCTGACCTAATCGGCTTAGGACGAGAGTTGCGTGACGATGAGGTAACGGTTCTCGAAGGCTCGGCGGGGGACTACTACGGCATTCCTGTTCGGTCGACTCTCGACGCCATCCGGCTCACAGGGACGCTGGAGGGCATGATCATCGATCCCGTCTACGAAGGCAAGTCCATGGCAGGCCTGATCGAGCTAGTCAGAACCGGTCAGATCGACAAGCAATCCACGGTCCTCTACGCCCACTTGGGCGGCCAGCCGGCGCTCAACGCTTACAGCGCGCTCTTCAAGTAACGACAGTCCGCCGCCACTGCTCGGACCCGGCAGCGGCGGCGGCGCCAACGCTGGCTTTCTAAGCCAGAGCCACCTTGGGCGCTTCTGAGGCCGGCTCCAGGGCCCAGTCAAGCACTTCGCGGACGTCGCCGGCGAGGTGGATCACTATCTCCTCTCTCAGCTGGGCAGGCAAATCGTCCAGATCCGGCTCGTTCCGCTTCGGCAGGATGACCTCTTTCAGCCCCGCCCGCTTGGCGGCAAGTACCTTCTGCTTGACACCGCCGATCGGCAGCACGCGGCCCTGCAGCGTGACCTCGCCCGTCATACCCACTGTCGACCGGACAGGACGATCGCTGAGCAAGGAGACCAGCGCGGTGGTCATGGTGACGCCCGCCGAGGGACCGTCCTTCGGCACGGCGCCGGCCGGCACGTGGATGTGCACCTGGCGGTCGCTGAACCGCTCAGGCAGGCCCAGCTCGCGGCTGTGCGACCGCACATAGGAGAGTGCGATCTGGGCCGACTCCTTCATCACGTCACCCAGCTGACCGGTCAGCGTGAGGCCCGGCTTGGATTCGCCAGTCATCGAAGTCGCTTCGATGAAGAGCACGTCGCCTCCGGCCCCGGTGACTGCCAGGCCCGTGGCCACTCCCGGAACGGCAGTTCGCTCCAGGATCTCCTCGAACTGGAAGTGAGGCTTGCCCAGAGCTTCGCGGACCACCGCCTCATCGATGGTTGCCGGCGGCGTGAGCGAGCCCGCGTCGAGCTTCGTGGCGACTTTCCGGAAGAGCTTGCCGAGCTCCCGCTCCAGGTTCCGCACGCCAGCCTCTCGGGTGTAGTCGGAGATGATCCTCTGCAGCGCCTTGTCGTTGACCGTGACCTCGCTCGCGTCGAGGCCGTTGCGCTCCACCTGCCGCGGCAGCAGATGCTGACGCGCGATGTCGAGCTTCTCCTCCTCGGTGTAGCCGTCCAGCCGGATCAGCTCCATGCGGTCGAGCAGGGGACTGGGGATGGTGTCAGCTACGTTGGCGGTGGGGATGAACAACACGTCCGAGAGGTCCAGGTCGACCTCCAGGTAGTGGTCGCGGAAGGTATGGTTCTGGGCCGGGTCGAGCACCTCGAGCAGCGCCGACGAAGGATCGCCGCGCCAGTCGGCGCCGACCTTGTCGATCTCGTCCAGCATGATGACCGGGTTTTTCGTGCCCGCCTCCTTCAGGGCGCGCACTATCCGCCCGGGCAGGGCGCCCACGTAGGTGCGGCGATGACCACGGATCTCCGCTTCGTCATGGATGCCGCCGAGTGAGATGCGGGTGAACTTGCGGCCCAGCGCATGCGCGACGGATTCGCCCAGCGACGTCTTGCCGACGCCGGGAGGCCCGACCAGCGTGATGATGGCGCCGGAGCCCCGGCCCCCCTCGGGGGCCAGCCCCTTCTCCTGGCGCCGCTTGCGAACGGCAAGGAACTCGATGATCCGGTCCTTCACATCGTCCAGCCCAGAGTGCTCGGTGTCGAGGATCTCCCGCGCCTTCTTCAGGTCGAAGTTGTCTTCGGTCCGCGTGCTCCAGGGGATGTCGAGCATCCAGTCGAGAAAGTTGCGGATCCAGCCGTACTCGGGGCTCTGCTCGCTCATCCGCTCCAGGCGGTCAAGCTCGCGGTCGAACTCCTTGCGGGCCGCCTCCGGCATGTGCTTTTCCTCGGCGCGGCTGCGGTAGTCGCCCACAACATCTGTGGCGCCCTCGCCGAGCTGCTTCTTGATCGCCTCGAGCTGAGCCCGGAGGATGTATTCCCGCTGGCCCTTCTCCATCCGCTCGGAGACGTCGTCCCGGAGCTGCTGCTTCAGGGTTAGTTCACCCAGAATCTCCTTGTTCCAGCCGATCAGTTTGGTCAGGCGCTCCTCCACGTCGAGCGTCTCCAGAATCTCAACCTTCCGCTCAAGTGAGTGGTCGGGCGAGTAACCCGACATGTCGGCCAGGTGGCCCGGGTTCTCGATCCCGCGCAGCACCTGGGCGATCTGCGAAGCGCCCCGCAGCTCGAGGATGTTCTCAACAATTGCGCGGTACTCGTGGGCCAGATCGCGGGCGCGCTCCGACCAGGTGACCGGGTCGGGGCTGGGCGAGACGTCGGCGACGAGCGTGCCGCCGATCTCGTGGCTCACGTTGCCCAGGACTGCCCGGTGGCGGCCCTGCACGGCCACCACCTCGGTGCCGTCCGGCAGATTGCCTTTCTCCTCGACCTTGGCGATCAGGCCGACTGTGGCATAGCGGCCGTCGATCTTGGGCAGGAGCAGGATCAGACCCTGGTCCGCCAGGGCGGCGCGGACAGCCGCCTGGGCGTCCTCTGACTCCAGGGGGATGGTGGCGCTCATGCGGGGCAGGACCACGGCCTGCGTCAGCGGCATGACGGGAAGTCGGTTGTCTTGGGC
>JALZAW010000070.1 GCA_030948155.1 Candidatus Dormiibacterota bacterium
CCTCGCAGGTGATGGCGACGCCGGCCATCATCGCTAGGTCGGTATAGATGACGCCGGCACCGTTGCAGTTGGGGCAGGCGCCCTCGGAGTTGGCGCTGAACAGCGCCGGCTTCACGCCGTTGGCCTTCGCGAACGCACTGCGGATCGGGTCGAGCAGTCCGGTGTACGTCGCCGGATTGCTCCGCCGCGAGCCCTTGATCGCTGCCTGGTCGACCGCCACCACCCCGTCCCGGCCCGAGACTGAGCCGTGGATCAGGGAGCTTTTTCCGGACCCAGCCACGCCGGTGACGACCACCAGCACGCCGAGCGGTATGTCGACGTCGACATCCTGCAGGTTGTGGGCGCCGGCGCCGCGCACCTCCAGCACGCCCGCTGGCGTCCGCACCGCCGGCTTCAAGGAGGCCCGGTCGTCCAGATGCCGTCCGGTCAGCGTGCCGCCGGCCCGCAGCCCGTCGACAGTGCCCTCGAACACCACCTCGCCACCGGCGGTGCCGGCGCCGGGGCCGAGGTCGACGACGTGGTCGGCGATCGCGATTGCCTCCGGCTTGTGCTCGACGACCAGCACGGTGTTGCCCTTGTCCCGCAGCTGCAGCAGCAGGTCGTTCATCCGCTGAATGTCGTGGGGATGCAGCCCGATCGTCGGCTCGTCGAAGACGTAGGTGACGTCGGTGAGCGACGACCCGAGGTGGCGGATCATCTTGACGCGCTGCGCCTCGCCGCCCGAGAGCGTGCCCGACGGGCGGTCAAGGCTGAGGTAGCCGAGCCCGATCTCGACGAACGAGTCGAGGGTGTGCTGCAGCGTCGCCAGCAGCGGCGCGACGGACGGTTCGTCCAGACCCCGCACCCACTCGGCGAAGTCGCTGATCTGCATCGCGCACGCATCGGCGATGCTGATCCCGTTGATCTTCGACGATCGAGCCGGCTCACTGAGTCGGCTGCCGGCGCACTCGGGGCAGGTGGTGAACGTCACCGCCCGCTCCACGAAGGCACGGACGTGCGGCTGCAGCGTGTCGACGTCCTTGGCCAGGAACGACTTCCGGATCCTCGGGATCAGACCCTCGTACGTCAGGTTGATGTTGTCGACCTTGATCCTGGTCGGCTCCTTGTGGAGCAGGTCGTGGAGCTCAGTCTTGGTGTACTTACGGATCGGCTTGTTCGGGTCGAGGAAGCCGCAGCCGCTGAAGATGCGGCCGTACCAGCCGTCGACGCTGTAGCCGGGGATCTTGAGCGCACCCTCGTTGAGCGACTTGCTGTCGTCGTACAACTGAGTCAGGTCGAAGTCGGTGACCGAGCCGCGGCCTTCGCAGCGCGGACACATGCCGCCGGTGATGCTGAACTCGCGACGCTCCTTCACGGTCTGTCCAGCGCGCTCCAGGGTGACCGCACCCACTCCACTGATCGAGGCGACATTAAAGGAGAACGCCTTGGGCGAGCCGATGTGCGGCTGCCCGAGCCGGCTGAAGAGGATGCGCAGCATCGCGTTGGCGTCGGTGGCGGTGCCGACCGTCGAGCGGGCGTCGGCGCCCATTCGCTCCTGGTCGACAATGATCGCAGTCGTCAGCCCTTCGAGTACGTCGACTTCAGGTCGCCCCAGCGTCGGCATGAAGCCCTGCACGAAGGCGCTGTAAGTCTCGTTGATCAGCCGCCGCGACTCCGCGGCGATCGTGTCGAACACCAAAGAGCTCTTGCCCGAGCCGGAGACGCCGGTGAACACCGTCAACCGGCGCTTCGGAATCTCGACACTGACGTCCTTGAGGTTGTTCTCGCGCGCGCCGTGCACGCGTATCAAATCGTGATTGTTGGCAACCTGCAGTGCAGGCCACTGGCCGTCCGTCCTCGTGCCCGTGCTCATCTTGTCTCCATCTGTTAGGCGGGGCCGCCTTCGCGGTTTCCGTCCGCCTCGGCTGCCTCGATCTGACCAGCTTCGAGCAGTGCGTCTGTTTCTCCTTCCCTTCGGCCCGCGGAGCCTCTGAACCCCGGCCACGCGGCGCGCCCGGCGGAGGCGTCAGAGCAACAGCGGCCGTCGCGCATCAGCTCGGGGTCGGGCAGCTCGTTCACGTCACGCCAAGCCTGGCAGCGGCGCGGGGAGATACCGAACCAGCGGTACATCGTGGCCAGCGCACGCGGGTCGAAGCCGGTTCCGGCGGCGAACCGGTCACCCCGCTGCTCCGGCAGCGCGTCGATCTCGAGAACCTCGACTTCGCCATCGATCGGGGACACGTCGCGGGTGTGGCCCAGCCGCAGCCGAACGTTTCGGGTGGTGGCCAGGTTCCTGCCGGTGGGGCTTTCCGTCGGCGTGCCCACCAGCAGCGCTTCGCCGTCCCAGTCGAAGGACAGCGGGATCAGATAGGGCGAACCGTCAGCCGAGGCACTGGCCACCCAAATATCGATGTCGTTAGTGAGCCGATGCTCGGTGTCGCGACGACGCTGGGGGCGGGAGCGGGGGGGCGGCACTCATCGGTCCTGAAGCAGCCCGAGGACGTTGCCATCGGGGTCGGTGATGGTGGCCACCAGGCGGCCGCCACCGACGTCGTGCGCGGGCTCCTTCACGGTGGCACCGGCGGCGGTCACCTCGGCCAGCTTCGCCTCGATGTCTGGCACGTGCCAATAGGCCACCGGCGAGGTCATGCCACCGCCTGGCACCAGCCCGATGTGCTGGCCCTCCGCCTCGAAGCCGACGTAGTAGGACGCGTCGTGCTGCGGCGGTATGCCGAGCAGGGCGGCGTACACCGCCTTGGCCGTCGCCAGGTCGGACACGGGATGCAGCACTGTCTTGATTCCTTGGGTGGAAGAGCCGGTCATGGTTGGTCACTCCTCAAGTGGTGGGTCACATCGACCCGGATGTTGATGTTCATGGCGGGCATTCTAGGTGCGGCTCGGTGACCGGCGCTTCTCGATTCCTGATCGGTTTGGTCACCTGTTTCACCACGCGCGACGGCATCCCGCCGTCGCGGGCCGCGTGGCGCAGGTAGGTGCTGGGCGGCATACCGACCACGTCGGTGAAGTGAGCGTTGAAAGGTGCCGAGCGTCGAGCAGCCGACCGCGAAACAGTCCCGGCCGTCCCGGGAGGCCCTCGTTGAACTCTAGGTTGCCCTTGATTTTGAAGTTCCTAGGAGTTGTCGCGCGTCCCAAATCCGCCAGTCGAAGTCGCCGGCGAAGACCGCCAGTCTCCGGAGGAGAACCTTCTCTCCGTCGCGCAAGAGGGCGTGGCTCCAGTCGAGCGTGGCGCGCAGCGTCTCCCGTCGGGCCAGCGTTCGGCTACCCCTCCGAGCAGGTAAGCCGCCGGGTCAGGAATGAACAACATGGGCCGCCGGGTCCGGACGATGGACCGCTCCCGGATCCTTGTCGGCGGCGGCGGTCGCGGTTGGCCTTCGCGTGTCAGCCGCTGTCGGCATTTCCCCTAAGGACACCGACTACAATCCGCGGCGATGCCGATGACGGAGGTCCTGGTCCGCACCGTCCACGATTCACCAGTGGCCGTCGGTTCGACCGGAGGGCGCACTGTGACCATCGACCGCGCTGCGGAGGCCGGCGGTGAGGGTATCGGATTCAACGGCGGTCAGCTCCTGCTGTTGGCGCTTGGCGCCTGCTACACGAATGACATCTTCCGGGAAGCCGCAGTGCTCGGCATCCACGTCCAGAGCGTGAAGGTAAGGGTGGCGGCCGATTGGGGCGGAGACCCGGTGCGGGCGGAGAACATCACCTACAGCGCTAGTGTGGCGGCCGACGCCTCTGAGGACCGAATCCGTGAGCTCATGAGCCACACGGACGCGGTGGCTGAGATCCACAATTCGCTGCGGCAGGGCGCCGAAGTGCGGCTGACAGGAGTTGAGGCCGTTCAGACGAGCTGAGCCGGAAGGCGCCCTGGATCCCCAGTTGAGGGCCACCCCCAAAGACCGTGTGAATCTTCGCCGGCTCATGGCCGGTTGCCTGAAGCTGCCAGCTGCTGCGGTTGGCTCGACTGACGACAGCCGGCCACGCCTGTCCGGTCATCATGGCGGGTGGGTGGCCAATTGTCTTGGAGTTCGGGCGCTGAGACCTGAGCGAATCCGGCAGCGAGGGTCCCCGGCCCGGGGCCGGAGGCGAGCGCGATCGTCGTGCCAGCCTCCGGCTGATGCTCATCCTGGGCTCGCTCAGCGCCTTCGGGCCCCTTTATCTCGACCTGTATCTGCCTGCGCTGCCGGCACTCGCGAATGACCTCGGCGCGACGGCCGCCCAGGCGCAGCTGACCATCACCTAGTGCCTGGTCGGACTGGCCGCTGGCCAGCTTGTCGCGGGTTCGCTGAGCGATTCGCATGGGAGGCGTCGGCCGCTGATGATCGGCTTGGTCGCGTACACAGCCACATCGATTCTCTGCGCGCTCGCCCCGTCCGTGGGGGCCGCCGGACTGGCCAGCGCCAGATTGGTCCACCGTCTGGTCAGCTGCGGCTGCTGATCCTGGGCCTGGCCGGCGGCCTCGCGGGCGGAGTTGGCCTGCTTCTGGCGGTGCTCGCCGGAGCGGGCCTGGCGGCGGTGGTCTCGGCGCTATTCCTGGTGGTCGCCAGTGGCGGGCTGGTCCTACCCAATGCAACTGCGCTGGCGCTGTCCAATCAGGGAAGGGTGGCGGGAAGCGTGTCGGCCTGCTGGGGTTAACGCAGTTCGCAATCGGCGCCGCGGTCGCTCCACTGGCCGGAGCCTCCGGCGTCAGGCCGGCTCTAACCATGGCGCTGCTGATAGTGGCGCTTCGCGTGGGGTCCGTCCTGGCCCTGCTGATCGCCGTCAGGCGCCGCGCGCAACCTGTGCCGGAGCCCGCCAATTAGTCCCGGTTGGGAGACGCTGTTAAGTGCCTCGTAGCGGCACGGGAGTCCATTCAGCGACCGTTTGCTGGCATGTGCCCGAATCGCTGGACCGAAGCTCCGAGCACGCCAGCGACGATCGCGTTTACAGGGAGGTCTGGGTAATGGATCGATTGCCTAGAAGAAGTAAGGCAGCGCACTGGGTTGGAGGAGGCGACTTCGCCCGGGCTTGCAGGTGGTGATCGGCTACCCGAGGGCCGGTTGCCTGAGCGCGGCCTGATCGATCAGTACGTGGGTGGTGGTCAGCCGGGCCAGGCGCCCAACCTCGGCAGCCTGTTCGGCGGATGCCACTGAGCTCCCACGTCCTCCCCAACCGCTGAGGTCACTGAGACAGGGGACCAACGCGGAGATCAGTGGAAGCCATTCGGTGACCAGAAGCCTGAGAACCTAAGTCAAGTTCAAGTTGAGGGGCTTAACGGAGTCCGGTTGGGGCAGCCGCCGCTGGCTGGGCGGCCGACTCCTCGGCAGCCAACACGGCGCCGCGGAACTGCGCGGAGTACAGCCTGAAGTACGCACCCCGGGCGGCCAGCAGCTCGTCGTGCGTCCCGCGCTCAACAATGCGGCCGGCTTCCATCATCAGGATGAGCTCGGCGTCACGGATGGTGGAAAGCCGGTGGGCGATGACGAAGCTTGTGCGATCCGAGCGCAGCGCCGCCATTGCCCGCTGAACCAGCTGCTCGGTCCGCGTGTCGACCGAGCTGGTGGCCTCGTCCAAAATCAGCAGCGACGGGTCAGCGAGGAAAGCGCGGGCGATTGTCAGCAGCTGCTTCTCGCCGGCGCTGACGTTGCTGCCCTCTTCGTCGATGACAGTGTCGTAGCCGGCGGGCAAGCTTTGCACGAAGCGGTCGACGAACGTGGCCTGCGCCGCCGCCAGGATCTCGTCCTCGCTGGCCGCAGGGTTGCCGTAGGCGATGTTGTCGCGAATGGTTCCCCCGAACAGCCAGGTGTCCTGCAGCACCATTCCAATCTGCGAGCGGAGGTCGTCTCGGCGCAGGGTGGTGATGTCGACCCCGTCGAGGGTTATCCGCCCGGCGTCCACTTCGTAGAAGCGCAGGATCAGGTTGACCAAGGTTGTCTTGCCGGCACCAGTCGGCCCGACGATGGCGACCGTGTGCCCCGGTTCCGCGACCAGCGACAGGTTCTCGATGAGAGGTCGGTCAGCCTGGTAGCGGAAGGAGACATGCTCGAACTCGACCCGGCCGCGCCTGGCATCCGGGACCACCGGCTGCTCAGGATCGGCTTCCTGCTCGGGAGCGTCCAGCAGCTCGAAGACGCGCTCGGCTGAGGCCACCCCAGACTGGAGCAGGTTGGCCATCGAGGCGACCTGGGTAAGCGGTTGGGTGAACTGCCGGGAGTATTGGATGAACGCCTGGACGTCGCCCAGGCTCATCGCTCCCGTGGCCACCCTTACACCGCCGATGACTGCGATTGCCACGTAGTTCAGGTTGCCTATGAACATCATCGCGGGCATGATGATCCCGGAAACGAACTGGGCGCCGAAGCTCGCCTCAAAGAGCTGATCGTTGCGCTCGCGGAAGACCTGCTCGACCTCACGCCGGCGCCCGAACACTGTGACCAGCTCGTGCCCTGTGAACGCTTCCTCGATGTGGGCGTTGAGCGAGCCGGTGTGGGCCCACTGTGCCACGAAAAGTCTCTGCGAGCGCTTGGCGACCTGGGTCGCGACAAGGATTGACAGCGGCACCGTCACGAGCGCCACCAGAGCCAGCAGGGGTGAGACAACCACCATCATCACCAGTACGCCGATCACAGTCAGCACTGAGCTCAGGAGCTGGCTGATGGTCTGCTGGAGCGACTGCGACACGTTATCGATGTCGTTGGTGACCCGGCTGAGCAGCTCACCGCGCGGCTGCTGGTCGAAGAACTGCAGGGGCAACCGGTGCAGCTTGTCCTCCACGTCCGCCCGCAGGCGGTAGATGGTGCGCTGCACCACGCCGTTGAGCAGGTAGCCCTGCAGCCAGCTGAATACTGACGAGCCGACGTAAAGCGCCAGCGCCCACGCCAGAACCGTGCCCAACGCGGCGAAGTCGATCCCCCGGCCGGGCACCACGTGCATACGGGCGAGCATGTCGGCGAGGTTGCCGTTGCCAGAGGCGCGGGCGGCGGCGACCACCTGCGCATTGGTCAGCCCCGGCGGCAGCTGCTTACCCACCACCCCGCTGAAGATGATGTCCGTCGCCCGCCCCAGGACCTTGGGCCCCAGGACCACCAGGACAACGCTGGTCAGGCCCAGCCCAATGACTGCGAGTAGCTTCAGGCCCTCAGGCCGCAGGCGTCCCAGCAAGCGGCGCACCGACGGCCCAAAGCTCATGGGCTTCTCCGCGGGCAGCCCGGGTCCGCCCCAGGGCCCGCCGCCGAAGCCGCCACGCGCCGGCGGCCGGGGACGTTCGGTCAAGGTCGGATTCGGCGCCGGCTTGGTCGCCGAGCGATCGCTCATGCCGCCGGCTCCGCGGCCGCCTGGGACTGCACAATCTCGCGATAGGTCGGGCAGCTGATAAGCAGCTCCTCGTGCCTGCCCAGGCCGACGATCCTGCCGCCGTCGAGGACGATGATTTGGTCGGCATCGGCAATGGTCGACACCCGCTGGCCGACGATGACCATAGTGGCACTCGCCGTCAGGGGTCGCAGCGCGGCGCGAAGCCGGGCGTCGGTGGCGAGATCCAGCGCAGAGAACGAGTCGTCGAACAGGTAGATCTCGGGCTTCCGCACCAGCGCTCGGGCGATCGAAAGCCGCTGACGCTGACCGCCGGAAAAGTTGGTCCCGCCCTGCGCGATGGGCGCCTCCAGGTCGTCGGGCATGGATTCGACGAAGTCGCGGGCCTGGGCGATCTCGAGGGCCTCCCAGAGTTCCTCGTCGCTCGCCTGGGGGTTGCCGTAGCGCAGGTTGCTGGCCACCGTGCCGGTGAACAGATACGGCCGCTGGGGCACCAGACCGATCCGGCTCCAGAGCAGCTCGGGATCGAGATCTCGGACTCCCACCCCGTCGACCCGGACCGTGCCCGCTGTGGTATCGAACAGCCGCGCCACCAAGGAGACCAGCGTGGTCTTGCCCGCCCCCGTGCTGCCGATGATGGCGGTGGCCTGCCCGGCCATCGCCTTAAAGGTGATGTCGCACAGCACGGGGGCTGTCGCGCCAGGGTACCGAAACTCGACGTCCCGCAGCTCCAGCTCCGCGCGTGTGCTCACCTGCCGCACAGGCCGGCGCGGCGGCTCGACAGTGGACTCTGTCCTGAGCACCTCGCCTATGCGCTCAGCGCAAACCGAGGCGCGCGGGAGCATGACCGCCATGAAGGTCGCCATCATCACCGACATCAGGATCAGCGTCAGGTAGGTCAGGAAGGCTGTGAGGGCGCCAATTTGCATCTGACCGCTTTCGACCCGGCCGGCGCCGAACCAGAGCACAGCGACGCTGGAGGCGTTGAGGATGAGCATCACTGTCGGGAAGATGAGCGCCATCAGCCGGCCGGCGCGGAGGGCTGTCCTGGTCAGCGCCCCATTGGCTTCGGCGAACCGGCGAGCCTCGTCCTGCTCCCGGACGAACGCGCGCACCACGCGGATGCCCGAGAGCTGCTCGCGCAGAACCCGGTTGATATCGTCGATCCGGGCCTGCATGGCACGGAACTGGGGAACCATCCGAGACACGATGAGCCCGATTGACACAACCAGAACAGGGATGCAGATCAGCATCAGCCAGGACAGTCCGGCGTCCTGACGGAGCGCCATGATGATGCCGCCGACGCACATTATCGGTGCGGCGACCAGCATCGTGCAGGAGAGCAGCACCAGCATCTGCACCTGCTGCACGTCGTTGGTGTTGCGGGTGATCAGCGAGGGGGCACCGAACTGCGACACCTCACGCGCGGAGAAGCTGCCCACCGTGTGGAAGATGGCTGAGCGAACATCCCTGCCGAAGCGCATGGCAGTCCGAGCACCGAAGTAAACCGCCGTGATCGAGCAGATGATCTGAACGACAGTCACCGCTAGCATCCAGGCGCCGGTCGAGAGGATGTAGCCCGTGTTGCCTTTGGCTACACCCTTGTCGATGATCTCGGCGTTCAGGCTGGGCAGGTAAAGAGAGGCGATGGTACCGAGCAGCTGCAGGGCGACCACCGCCAGCAGCCCTGACCAGTAGGGCTGCAAGTACTGCCGCAGCAGCCGGATCAGCATGTTTGGTCTCCGTTCAGAAAAGCCTGGACCTCGTTTGCTGGGAATCTACCGGAGAGCAAAATGGGGTTAACGCCCTCCATGCGTTTCAGCCCCCTACTGGCAGCTTTCGCCGGCTGGTTTGAAGTCCCCTAACCGCCTCGTGGCCGACGATGGCAAGCAGCACGAGTCCCGCACCCAAGGCGGAGAACAGCGTCAGGCGCTGGCCGGCCAGGAGGAAGGCGAAGAGCAGCGCCCAGGCCGGCTCGGTGGTCAGGACAAGCGCCGTCTGGATGGGCGGTAGGTGCCGCTGGGCCCAGGTTTGGATGAGAAAGGCAAGAGCGCTCGCCAGCAGACCGGTTACAACAATGGCGAACCAAACGCTGGCGCTGGGCCAGCGGAACTGAAGAGCGCCGCCCAAGGTGAAGACGAAGGCGCACGTGAGGAGCTGAACAAAGGTGAGCGCCGGGGCCGAGAGATGGGGCGCCCAGCGTCCCAGCAACACTATGTGGATCGCGAAAGCTACTGCGCAGCCCAACACGAGGAGATCCCCCACTCCAAACCTTGCCAAGCCGCCGGCGAGCAGCGCTGTACCAGCCAACGCCACCAGCACCGCGACGCCTGTAACGGGTTGGAGAGGCACACCTGTGAGGCGCTGGAAGATTGGGGTGAAGACTACGAAGAGCCCCGTGATCAGGCCCGCGTTACCCGGGCTGATGAGCTGCAAGCCGAGCGTCTGGACCAGGT
>JALZAW010000503.1 GCA_030948155.1 Candidatus Dormiibacterota bacterium
CAGCTGGACACACCCCGCGTCATGGTTCCGCCAGGACCTCGCGCACCAGGATGGCCGTCCGCCGGGGGCGAACGCGGCGGCGGTGGTGCGAGAGGTGCTCGACCCTCTCGGCGTGGACATCGCCATGCTCAATGCCGACGACGCTTTGTACGTGTCCCTTATGGCCAGCCCGTATCGTGCAGCCGCCCTGGCCCGGGCGCACAACGACTGGACGCGGGACGTGTGGCTCGGCCAGGATTCGCGGCTCCGCGCATCGATGATCTGCCCGGCACAGGATCCAGAAGCGGCAGCCGACGAGATCAGGCGCGTCGCCAAGGACAGGCGCTTCGTGGCTGCACTTTTGAGCGGCGGCTCGGAGCGGCCATATGGCGAGCCGCGGTACCTGCCTGTGTTCGAGGCCGCAGTGGAGTGTGGCCTGCCCGTGGCCATTCATTCCGGCGGCAAGGGCATGGGCCTGGCGGGCGACTCCGGCGGCGCTGGCCCCCCGACCTTTTACATCGAGTGGCACACGCTCGGTTCGGCCTGCAGCATCATGTCGCACCTCGTGTCACTGGTCGTTCACGGCACGTTCGAGCGTTTGCCGGAGCTGCGCGTGCTTCTGATGGAAGGCGGCCTGGGCTGGCTGCCGGGAATCCTTTGGCGGCTGGACACCAACTGGCGAGGCCTGCGTGCCGAAACGCCATGGCTGAAGCGAAAGCCAAGCGAGGTGGTGCGCGAGCACATCCGCTTCACCACCCAGCCGCTCGAGCACACCGATGGCCACGACAAGCTGCTGATGGAGATGCTCGAGGCGGCCGGTGCGCCAGAGATCCTCTGCTTCGCTTCCGACTACCCGCACTGGGACTACGACGCCCCTGCGGAGCTGGTCAAGCGTCTGCCTGAGGGCTGGCGCCAAGCCGTCGCCCACGACACTGCCGCGGCCCTGTTCGGGCAAGGCTGGCTGCGGTCGGCGCTTGACCCGCTGGCACGACCTCGCCTCCCTGGCGCAGCTGGAGATGGATGGGCGACTCGTGGCCCATTTGGACGGAAGGGAGATCGGAGTGGTACGTGACCCGGCGAGCGGTGAGCTGTGGGCGTTGCGCAACCGCTGCCCGCACCATGGAGCGCCTTTGTGCCTCGGCTCGGTCAAGGCGCGTGGGGCCGGCGGCCTTCCGGGAAGCTACGAGCTCAGTTCGCGACGAGTCTTGCGCTGCCCCTGGCACGGGTGGGAATTCGACCCGCAGGACGGGCGATGCCTCGACGATCCGGCGATGCGAGTCGCGACCTATCCGGTGCGCGTGAGCGATGGGCGCGTGGAGGTCGAGGCTTGAGGATCGTGCACGACTTCCCCCGCCGCGTGCGGGAGATCGAGACGGAGTGGATTCCGCTGTCGGACGGTTGCCGGCTGGCGGCGCGCATCTGGCTGCCCGAGGACGCAGCCGACAACCCCGTACCCGCGATCCTCGAGTACCTGCCCTACCGGCGCTCCGACGGCACAGCGGTGCGCGACTCGGTGCGCCATCCCTACCTGGCCGGCCACGGCTACGCGATGCTGAGGGTCGACATCCGCGGCACCGGCGACTCCGACGGCGTGATCGAAGACGAGTATTCGCCACAGGAGCTGGCGGACGCGTTGGAGGTGATCTCGTGGATCGCGCGGCAGCCGTGGTGCACCAGCAAAGTGGGCATGTTCGGAATCTCGTGGGGCGGCTTCAACAGCCTGCAGGTGGCGGCGTTGAGGCCTCCCGAGCTGAAGGCGATCATCACCCTCTGCTCCACCGACGACCGCTACGCCGACGACGTGCACTACAACGGCGGGTGCGTCTCCGGGCTCGACATGCTCACGTGGGCCGCTTCGATGCTCACATGGAACGCCCTTCCACCTGACCCCGAAGTGGTCGGTGCGCGCTGGCGCGAAGCCTGGTTGGAGCGCCTGGACGGGACTCCACCGTTCATCGATCCGTGGCTTCGCCACCAGCGCCGCGATGCCTACTGGAAGCACGGCTCGGTGTGCGAGGGCTACTCAGCGATCACATGCGCGGTATACGCGGTCGGTGGCTGGGTCGACGGCTACACGAACGCCGTATTCCGATTGCTGGAAGGTCTGACCTGCCCGCGCAAGGGGCTGATCGGGCCCTGGGCTCACAGCTTCCCTGAGCAGGGCGTGCCCGGGCCGGCGATCGGCTTCTTGCAAGAGTCGCTGCGCTGGTGGGACCACTGGCTGAAGGGTGAGGAGAACGGAGTCATGGCCGGGCCGATGCTGCGCGCGTGGATGCAGGAGACGGTCGAGCCTGCCACCGCTTATGACGTTCGGCCGGGGCGCTGGGTCGGCGAGCCGAGCTGGCCGTCGGCGGGCATCCGCACCCGGCAGTTCACGCTTTTCGAACAGCCGATGGAGATCGTCGGTGTGCAATCGGCCGGCGGCGATGCGGGCGCCTGGTGCGCGGAGGGGCAGGCCGCCGACCTCCCTCCAGACCAGCGCGCCGAAGACGGCCTCAGCCTCACCTTCACGTCGGCGCCGCTGACGGCGCCCCTGGAAATCCTGGGCCACCCCGAGGTCCAGCTCGAGCTGGCGGTCGACCGGCCGCTGGCCCTGGTCGCGGTGAGACTCTGCGAGGTCTTGACCGACGGAAGGTCCACCCTCATCACCCG
>JALZAW010000071.1 GCA_030948155.1 Candidatus Dormiibacterota bacterium
CGTCCGGGCAACGCGTTCTATCGAGTGAGTCGACCGCACTCATGCAATCCGTATCGCATGACATGGAGACCCCCAACGTTCCACCCATCGGGCTCGGATGGTTGCTCGTGCCATTTGGACAGACGACCGTGCTCTCCATGTCAGGAGCATCGCCCGGCGGCGTGGCGGTTCTCCTCGTCGTGCCCGAACATGATCTAGCCTTCGCAGCCTTTGGCAACGATCCGCGGGCGATGATGCTCCACGACCAGATCCTGCTCTGGCTGCTTCGTGAACATCTCGATGTCGAGGTTCCAGACCTCGTGTCGGACGCGGCCCCAGTGAGCGATCTCACTCCTTACGTGGGCACGTACCGCTCGAATCAACTTCGCGTCGACGTCAGCGTCCTCGACGGCCAGCTCGAGGAGACGGTGACCTACGAACCGCTGGACGACGTGCAGGCGCGGATCTTCAGCCGCTTCGCAGGCGGCACGTTCCCATTCCCACCGCGGCGCTTCGTGTCCATTCGCGAGGGCATCTTCGCGCCCGCCGGGATGCCGCTCCAGGCATTCAACGGGTACTCGCGCCAGCTCCTGGTCTCGTACCACGCCGTCAGCAACGGCCTTGCGCACTACCGGTGTGCCGGTGGTCGCATGACTCGAAGAGAGGATGCGGCGCGGCTGGACGTCGAGGCCTAACTGTGTCGGCACGTAGCATCGAGTAATGAAGGTCCCGGGCGGCGAGCTGGTCGAAGGGAGACCGAAGCACACGATCACCATCGGCCAGCTCGCCGCTTACGCGGGCGTGACAGTCAAGGCCGTCCGCCACTACCACCAGCGCGGCCTGCTCGAGGAGCCGCCGCGCGACTCGTCGGGCTACCGCCGGTACAGCGCCCAGCAGGCCATCGACCTGGTCAAGATCAAGACGCTGGCCGAGGCCGGCGTGCCGCTCGCCCGCATCAAGGAGCTGCTCGCCGCCGGGCCCGACCGGTTCGCTGCGGCGATCGCTGAGATCGACCACAGGCTGCAGGAACGGGCCGAGGAACTCCTCCGCACCCGCGAGCGGATCGCCCGGCTCCGCTCCGGCGACCGGCTGTTCGTCTCCTCGGAGGTCGCGGACTTCCTCGACCAGCTTCAGGAGCTTGGCGTGAGCCAGCGCGCGGTCCAGATGGAGCGGGACGGATGGATCTTGATGCAGTCGGCCTCGCCGAAGGAGGCGGCCTTGTGGATCGCCGACAAGCGCGACGCCATCTGTGATCCAGAGTTCCGTTCCATCTACGTCGAGTGCGACTCGGCATTCGACCTGGCACCCGACGACCCGCGTCTCCCCGTCCTGGCCGACCGCATCCGGCGGTGGCTCGCCAACTGGCGCGAGAGATTCGAGGGCCAAGAGCGGCCGGTCCCGGACCCAGCCATCGCCCGGCTGGTCGCGAGCTCGGTCGGTACGTTGCCGCCGGCCTGGGGCGTGCTCACCGAAATGGTTGAGAAGCGCATGCCGGATGTGTGAAGGCCCTCGAGCTACTGCCCGAGGATCGCTGAGAGCGATCAGGTATGCAGCGGTCCTACTACGAACAGGCCGTGGAGGCGGCTCGACGCTGGATCGCCGAGCACGGCCGCTACCCGGGGTGCTGGTAAGGAACGTGTCACCAGCCGCCAAACTTGCCCCTCTGCCGGCGGCCGGCGGCGTCCACCCCTGCTCGGCAGCCTGACCGATCTTGACGTCGCTGGCGCTGTCGCCGGCGGGCAACGCATGGTACTGCGTGCCGGCGAGGACTCGGTTCCGACTTGGTAACTGAGATTGGAACTTCCCAGAATTTCGACCGCAGCGGCGAGGTCATCGGAGGATGTTGGGAGTGGTGAAGTTCCGCCGCCGGGCGTTCTCGGAACTCTGCACCGCCCGCACCTGCTCCAGCCGCACGTCGGCCCCCCCGAGGTTCTCGAAGAGGCGAGCGCCGCCGCCGAGCAACACCGGGACGACGTGGAGCTCAAGCACGTCGAGCAGTCCCGCCGCCATGTACTGGTTGATGGCCTGGGCGCCGCCCCAGAGCCTGACGTCCTGGCCATTCGCCGCCTCCTTCGCCAGCTCAAGCGCGCGCTCGATCCCGTCGGTGACGAAGCGGTACCTCGTGCCGCCCTTCATCTTCACCGGATCGCGCGAGTAATGGGTGAGGATAAACACGTCGTTGTGGTACGGCGGGTCGTCCCCCCACCAGCCCTTCCACTACCCACCCCCCCATCCCCGCCGCCCACGGGTCCGAACATGTTCCGACCCATCACGCCGGCGCCGACGTTCTCGAGCGTCTCCTCCATGATCCGCGTGCTCTCGTTTGCCTCGCCGCCATCCAGGGGAGATGGAGATGTGACATCTGAGCGTGCTCATCGCGCCTCCTCGGTAGGCGGCCGCAGCCCGGCAGCGACCTTCGCGTAGACGTCGTCGAAGACTTCGGCGTCGGTCTGCGATCGAACATCCAATCGTGCAGCTGCTCCCCGCCGTCCCCCATCGGAAGCTCACCACCCACACTTGGCCCAGTGCTGAAGCCATCCACGGACATCGAATGGTCGATCAGAACCTTTCCCATCAGCCCTCCTCGAGTTCGTTGGGGTTGCGTATTACCCGGCCCGTGATCTGGGCGCGCCGTTGGTCAGTCGTAGTCATCACCTTCTCCAACCCCTTAGACGACTGGCGACGTGGACACTCATCGATCCCGCCTCATCTCCGTGCCCGTTACCCTCAGGCCAATCCACGCTCCCACGCGACGTGCTCGCGGACCCGGCGGACGGCCCGCCGCGCGGATCTCGGGTGTCCTCCGCGACGCGATCTCGGGCCGGCGCGGCTAGGTCACGTCATTCGGGTCGGCCGTGGATGTTGCGTACTCCGGGCGCCAATGCGTTGCTCTAACTGCGATGCCTACGGGGCTGGTGGCGGGGCCCGATTTACGCGTTAACTACGATCGAGTTGACGATCGTTCCAGTCCTCGCGGTGCTCTGGCTCGACGAGTGATGCTCCCTGACCTGGGACCATGCCTGGCCAGCCGTCTCTCAATCCGATCCCGGGAACCGCCGTCAACCTGTCGCCCACGCGACATTGCAGCCTTCGGGCTCCCTCGTGACATTGCGACCTCCCGGTTCGGGTCCCGAAGGCTGTCGAGCCTCGCAAAGTGCTCACCTCCTGAGGGCGTGGGGGGCCGCGGCTTGGCCCTGAAGTGGCGGGACTCCCAATGCTGACGGTGTTCTCACCAGCCATCGCAGCAGGAGTCCCAGCCGATGCTCTCCGTGGCGGACGGCGGCGGTGGAGACCATCGAGCAGGCGCAGCGCGACTATGAGCGCTTCTGCGTCGGACTAGAGACGCTCGCTGCCGATGCCACGAGACAGTGGCCGAGCTCGTGGCCGACGAGCAGCTGCTGGCGCTGCCCGAGTAGCCCCATTCGGCCCCGATCGAGGTCGGCCGGAAGGGGGGGACTCCAGTCCGGTCGCCTGGCGTGGTAATCGCAATTTGATCCCGCAACCACGGCCTAAGCCTGTGGTCGCGGATTACGACGGGTCGCGGGGCGGGCGATCGCCTCCAGGGGCGCCAATGTGTGGCCGTCGGGAGGAGGGAGCGGGCCCTTCAGGTAGGCGGTGACCGGGGTGCTTGAGTTCGCCTGCTACCCCAGTCTTTTACTTGTACCCGCCTTGGTGTGGCGGATGACGCCCGTCATGAGGTCCAAGGTCAGGAACCAGCACCGATTGATGGGGTCGTCGTCAGCTCGCCTGGACCCATGGCGCCGAGAGGTTTCGTCCGGGTTGGCTCGCGATCCAATGGCGGGCTTGACGGCACTGGAGTGCCCGGGCGCACGACCGCGCTAGTGCCACCGAATATTCGGAACCCAACTCAGCCACGAGTCGCCGCTGAGTGCGGGCGTTGCTGAAGGTGCTCGCGATACCTGTCCAAGGCACGGGTCACTTGGTCCCTGATGATTCGGCCTATCACATCTTCCGGCTCGACCCCCCCTAGCCACCACGTGATCGCGCGTTGCTGCTCATCAGTCAGCTCGACTTCGACGGATACCATCCTCGTCACGTGCGGGGTTCCTCCTCGAGCTGGTGTTGCCGGCCGCTCTCTCGGCCTGCTGGATACGCATCACGGCATCGAGTTCATGGACGCTCAGGTAGGTGCGGGTATCGCCGGGCTGGCGGTGGTAGTGCAGGCGATGGGCCTTGAGTAGCCGGTAGATCGTGCTGCGGGATCGTTCGTAGAGGGTCACCGCATCCTGCACCGTGATGTAGGGACGTGGCAGGGACCGGTTGGACAACGTCACTCCTCGATATGTCGATACAGTCCGGCTACGTCGAGTATGTCAAATAATGTCAAGTAGAGTCAAGTCGAGAGTGGCACGGCTTGGCACGACTCGATACAGTCCCCCGAGATGGACGAGGATCGGTACCTCACCCCGCGGGAGGCGGCCCGATATCTCGGGGTGTCACGCCAGAGCCTCTACGATTACATCAAGCGGCACGCCCTGCCCTACTACCAGTTACCAGGAAGCCGGGGCAGGCGCTTCAGGAAGGCAGACCTGGACGCGTTACTCAAGCGGCGCCAGGGTGAATGAGCTGCCGGGTACGGTTCTTCCTTTGGTTCGACTACCTGAGGACTGCCGATTCCCCTCATCAGGACGGCGTTGGGGTCGCGGTCAGCCGCGCCCGCCACAACAGGGCTCTACGCGTGGCGTGCTCCCGATGGATTCCGGAGGTGCGATCCGTGAGGAAGGGGCGCCGAGCTGGGTCGGGCATGTGGTGGTGCCTGCCGACAGCTCGCCGGCCAGCCTCCAGGGCCTGGCGCTTGCGGCCGACGTGGCCCGGCGCACCGGGGCGCGCGTGACGGTCGTCCACATCCGCCATGTGCCCGCCGGAGCCAACCTGAGCCCCGGCTCGATAGGTGGTCCGGTCGTGGAGACGCTGAACGAGATGGAGCCGAGGCGCGCAGTCGCCGCCGAGGTGCTGGACGGGGCCGGCGTCAGCTGGGAGTTCGTCATTGGTCTGGCAGTCCCGGCGAGCAGGTCTTGGAGGCCGTGAAGGAGGTCGGCGGCAACCTGGTGATCATCGGCAGCAAGCGCCACAGCTCCGTCCACAATGTGCTGCTGTCTTGGCGATAGGTGGCGTTGTCGGGCTCACAAGCTGGCTCGTTGCTCACCGCTGGAGGCGCTGGCGACCAGGTCGGCCGGATCTCGCCCGCCTGTCGACGGAGTGGTATCCCTGCCCGCAGCATGGGTCGCAACCGCGGGCGGGATAGGGGTCCCTAGTTCGAGGGTGCTCCCTGCTTTACCGCAGTCCGTAGCCGGTTCGTGAGTTGCGTTCGCGACAGCTCGGCGGCCGATGCGACGCGGTCGGTGGCCACATGGGCTACTTGCAGCAGTCCGCCGTAGAGCCCAGCCCACTGCGTACTGCTGCCGCTCTCATCGACCGCACGGATCACCGCGGTTGTCGTTTCGGGGTCTTGGAGACGGTGACTCTCGACGAGCTGCATCGCTCGGCCCATATAGCGGGCCCCATGGGGCGAGCTGGCGAGGGGCTCGAGATCCCCGACGATCTGGCGTTGTACTTCTTCAGCCGAGCAATCGGTCAGATCGGCCAGCTGTTCGAGTTCGAGTTGAATCAGCCACAGCAACGCTGACACGGCTCCGACGAACGACTTCAGGTTTGAGCACGCCGCCGTGACTCGCTGCAGCTGAGCCTGATCGTTGACGCCACGCTGGTGGCCGATGCTCTCAAGCGCATCGAAGAGCTGCCGTTGACGGGGACTGACAGGGGTGATGCTGTCGTCAGCCATACAGGCGGCCACTCTAGCGACGGCTGGCGCGTGACAGCCCACCGGACCAGACAGACATAAGGCGCTCTCTGCCCCCTCGCGCGCCGTAGCGGCCGTCTCAGGGCTTCTCGTACACCTTGGACATGTAGCGCAAGGCAATCTGGGTCACGCGGAAGTGGCGGAACTCGTGCCCGCTCCAAGCACGGCCATGTCGTTGCCTTGATGAACTTGATCAGGGTGTCGATCTCCTCCCCAGGTCAGCCATCCTGCGGGAATGGGCAGGCCTCCTGCCTCCAGCTCGGCTCCACCTCCTCGTACATGTCGGGCAACTTGAACTTCAATGGGCCAGGCCCCAGACCTGGCCCACCGTTGTTGTCGTCTTCAGCGGTCCGTCGCGACTCGGCAGCAGTGAGAGCTCGTGGGCTTCAGGAAGCCCGTAACTTCACCCCTGGCCTTTCGGCACTTATTGGTGGTGCTGTGTGAGCCTCAGCTATCCTCTCCTGACTTATATCCGGTCCGACTCTGGAAAACCGATGTGCTCCAAACCGGTCCGGGTGTCGGCAGCGCCCGCCAGCGCCTCGATCTCAGTGTAACAAGGCCAATTCGTAAAATTGCAGTGTTATCGCGGCGGCCAGACCGTAAAACTGGGATTCGAGAAGAGAAGGGCTTACGATGTGGGAGTCCACCCATCCAAGGAACCCCGCGAAGTGCCTGAGAAGCTCCTGTACCTGCTCCGTCACGCGAAGTCGAGTTGGGATGATCCGAAGCTCCCGGACCACGACCGGCCGCTCAACCCGCGAGGACTGAAGGCTGCCAAGCGGATGGCGCAACGCATGCACCGCGCCAACGTCTCGCCGGCGCTGCTGCTTTGCTCCTCCGCCCGCCGGGCCCGCGAGACGCTGGCGCCGGTCGAGCAGGCGCTGAGCCCGGCGAAGATCAAGGTGGAGGAGGGACTGTATGCGGCTGACGCGGCTCAGTTGCTGGAACGACTGCACCGCATCGCCCCGTCGGTACAGTCGGTCATGATCATCGGACACAATCCCGGCATCCAGGAACTCGCAGTCCAACTCATGGGCGATCAGGAGGCCCGGTCGCGAATGGCGTCCAAGTTCCCCGCCGGGTCCCTCGCTACGCTCAGCATCAGGGCGCCCCGGTGGCGAGAGCTGGCAGCGGGCGGCGTCGAGCTGGTGGAATTCATGATGCCGCGAGATGCCTGACCGGGAGCCACATCCGGCGGCGTAGCAGTCCAGAGTGGTGTGCCCCGGCAGCTCACAGCGAGCTCGGATCAGCTCCTGCAGAGCCACTAGGAAGCTGGTCCAGAGCACCGGAAGCTGCTGAAAGTGGTGGGCGAGTTCGGCGGCTACATCCGCGCCCACGACACCTGGATCCCCAACTAAGGAGAGCGCTATCGCCATGGGGAGGCGATCTCCAACGCTTTCGTCGAGTCGACGGTCAATCAGGTCGTGAGCAAGCGGATGGTGAAGAAGCAGCAGATGCGGTGGACGCCGGAAGCTGCCCATCTCCTGCTCCACGCGCGTGCCCCACGATGATCTGGCCGGCGTGTTCCACCACGTGTATCCCGCCTTCAGGGTGGTCGGACGGCCAGGAGCTCGCCGCGTAGCCTCCCCCGCACTCTGTCCCGCTCTCCCTAGAAGCTGACCAGCAGGGCCAGATCCTCTCAGGCGCGAGCACGCCAGCGGGCTGAGGCACAAGGAGCTCGTCCCGATGCCCGGTGGGCTCAGTCGACGACGAGGCAGTAACCGCGGTTGTGCTGAGTGACCAGGCGGCAGGCAACCTCCAACGGTTCCAGCTTCAGACGGAGCCGGCGTACGTAGATACGCAGCTGTTCGGCCTCGTGTTCGCCCGCCCGCCAGCCCAAGCGAATGATCTCGCGGGCGCTGAGGAAGCGGTTGGGATGGCTCAAGAAGACCGCCAGCAGGTCCCACTCCTGGACGGTGAACGAGACTTGCTGACCGTTGACGTGGAGGGTTCGCCCCTCCCCGTCGAAGGTCATGCCTTTGATCTCGACCCTGGAGGCCAGGTGCATCATCAGCGAGGGGGACCTCCGCAGAGCGGCCTTGATTGCCGCCACCAGGGCACTCGGGATAAACGGTTTGGGCAGCACCTGGTCTGCGCCGGCCTCATACGCAGCCTGGGCCGCCTCGAAGTGGTCGGCGAGCAGAAGCACGCGGGCATCCGTCCTGGCGCGGAGCTGGGCGACCAAATCCGACCACCGGTCCTCCTCGGGACCGACGCCCCAAATCAAAGCGTCGAAGCTCTCTCTCTCGAACTTTGGCAATGCCAGCTGGAGGTCGGAGACTGCTTCGGCTCGGCAAGCAGCCAGGCGCACGCAGGTTTCGATGATGGCCCGGTAAGCGTCATCGGCTTCGATGATCAGGACAGACCCGGATACGCGACTACGTTTCCGACGAGCCATGGTGGGCCCTTCCGTGGCGACGAGGCGCACATGGGCAAGCTGGCCTGAGCCGGCCTCGGTGATCACCTGTTCAATGCGCTGCACCCCCCCGCACGATACGCCCTTTTATGCGCGATGGCGGAACATGGCTTTTACGGCCTCGTCCGCCAGACCTCGTTGGCCGTTTACGGAGGAGAGGCGTATGGTGGCGATTGTCGGGAAGCTCCTGGCCGGAGCTCTCGGTCACCGCAGCTCAGCCGGGCCAAGGAGATAGTTCGATGTCCGTACCGATCGTCCTGCTCGTGATCCTGGCCCTGGTGGTGCTGTTGGCGTTCTCCAGCATCCGCATCGCCAGGGAGTACGAGAGAGGCGTCGTCTTCCGGCTCGGCCGCCTGATCGACCTTAAAGGCCCAGGCCTCTTCCTCATCTTCCCCTTGGGGGTGGACCGGCTGACCAAGATAGACCTGCGCGTGATCACGCTCGAGGTCCCGCCCCAGGAGGTGATCACCTCCGACAACGTGACAGTCAAGGTCAACGCGGTGATCTTCTTCCAGGTCCTCGACGCCCGTGCCGCCGTGACTCGCGTCTTCAACTTCGGTCAAGCCACCTCGCAGATCGCCCAGACCACGCTGCGGGCCGTGCTCGGCCAGTCCAGTCTGGACGAGCTGCTGAGCAGCCGCGATGTTATCAACCAGAAGCTGCAGACGATCATCGACAGGCAGACCGAGCCCTGGGGCATCAAGGTCAGCGCGGTCGAGGTGAAGGACGCCGAGCTGGCCCCGACCATGGTCCGGGCGCTGGCCAGGCAGGCCGAGGCCGAGCGCGAGAAGCGAGCCAAAATCATCGCCACCGAGGGCGAGTTCCAGGCGGCGCAGACGCTGGCCAACGCGGCCCAGGTCATCTCGACGCAGCCGGCGGCGCTGGCGCTGCGCTACATGCAGACCCTGCTCGACATGGGTTCGAACCAGAACTCGACCATCGTCTTCCCGATCCCCATCGAGCTGATCAGGCCGCTCCTAGCGGAGCCGGTGCCCATGAGCGGCCCGGCGTCTGTCGCGGCGAACAGCTTGGCACCGCCGGCGGGGGACGCGGCCAAGAGTAGGTCATGACGTCGCATCCCGACCTGAAGTCCGCCCAGTCAGCTGACGGGGGGCGGCTACGGCGGCCCCCTTCCATCCTGACCATTTCCCAACAGGCGGAGGAGATGATGAGCGGCGCAAGGCTTCAGGGTCAGGCGATCAGCTACAAGGAGCGGGACCACGAGCAGAGCACTCGGCAGCTCGAGGAAGCGGGCCGACGCGAGTGCGCCTGGCAGATCGAGAGGCGGCGAGATAACTTCGAGCTTGAGCTCGACCTCGACCGCACACCAGCTGGACGTTCGGTCTCCGACGTGGACCAGGTCGCCGCCACCGTCGACACTCCAGACGTCGCGGCTCCTGACCCGTCTTGTGGCTTCGAGAGGGTGTTCGGGCCTGATTGGCGAACCAGATATCCCGCGATTGCTGGCGGCGTCGATAAGGCCCGACGTCAGCGCACTTCGCCCACCGCGCCGGCGG
>JALZAW010000504.1 GCA_030948155.1 Candidatus Dormiibacterota bacterium
GAGCTGTCCCTCGCGGCGGAGCGCGAGGCCGCCGCGCGGGGACACGACCGGATCAGCCTATCGGTCAGCGCCGGGAACTTCGCCGCGCAGGCGCTTTACGACCGGCTCGGCTATGAGGACGCCGGCCTCGAGCCCGAGCACGTTCACGGCACGATCGTGCTCCGCGGCACGCCGATCGAGGTCGACGACACGCTCCTCCACCTCGTGAAGGGCCTCGGCGGCGTGGGGTCAGCGTGATCTTTGGCCACCTGAGCGCCTGGAGCAAGGCCGTCGAACCTGCAGCCCCCTCACCAGATCCTGGTGGTGGATTAGGGTCATGTCGTGGAACGCGAGGCCCGCGGCAAGCTGCTCAGCGCCGGCGCCCTCTACGCTGATCGCCTGCGACATGGTTCACCCGGGGCTTGAGGAGGCGACGGGCTCGCATCCCTAGGCCCCGGAGATCGGCGTCATACCAACGGAGTCCGCTGCTGAGAGACTGGCCACACGAGGGACGGTCGGACCGGGGAATCGGTCTCGCGTGGGGCAGATGGTCGAGGCGCACTGCACCGGGCTGAAGGGTAGGCAAAGGGGTAGTCCGACCACAGTCTTTTACTCGTACTCGCCTTGCCGTAGCGGGTGACTGGCGCGAGGACGGCGGTCAACGGGAAGGCTCCGCTACCGGTGCGCCCGCGATGAACCGGGTGCTGATGGAGCTGACGGCTCAGATTGGGCCCAGGGGGGCCTATTCGAACCGCAGCGCCTCCGCAGGAGCGACCCGTGCGGCCGCGCGGGCGGGCAGGTAAGTCGTCAACAGTGTGGCCAAGTAGGAGCCCAGCAGGATCAGGCTCAGCTCCACCACCGGCACGTGGAAGACGACGGTCCCCAATGTCTTGTCGGTGACGAAGAAGCGATAGGACTGCCACAGCCCGACCAGCGAACCAAGGACCAGTCCAAGGATCGCGATGAAGCTGGACTCCATCAGGAACGACCTCTGCACCAGCGAACGCCGGAACCCGATGGCGCGCATCATGCCGATCTGCTGCCTGCGCTCGACGACCGCCCTGGTGCTAATCACGCCAAGTCCGGCGATGCCGACGACCAGCCCCAGCGCAAGGAAACCGGTGAGAAGGTTGAGCAGAGTCACGATGGCGCCGTTGCCCTGGGCGACCTGGTCAGCCACTGAGACTGGCTCCAGCTCATCTTTGACTAGGACGCGTCCGAGGTCCAAGCGGGCCCTGTTCACATCCACGCCCGGCCTGGCCGAGAAGTAATACCCGGTCGGCGTCAGCGGCGGTGCGGAGTTCGCCGTCGCCGCGGGAGCAGCCGTCAGCGCGGTGCCGGCGCCGCCGGCCGGGGCGGCGCTGAACATGCCGCTGCCCATGGCCGTCCGCGTGGAGACGTAAAGCCCGCTCCACAGCGGACGCGTCATGAACCCGATGACCGTGACGCGCCACTTCGACGAGCTTGAAGCGGCGCCTCTCTCCTGGAAGCCGGCCAGCTCCAGCTGGAACGGCTTGAAGGTACTGTCGTTGGGGCTGATCCCGCTCACGACCGCCGGCGCCGTCCCCTGCGCGTCGAGCACGGAGCTGTCGATCACGGCATACCCGGTGTGGTCGCGGACAGCGTTCCAGACGGATCTGTCGTCGGCATAGCCGACCGCCCGAGGCTGTATCGCGTAACCGGTGCCGCTGAGGTAGCCGTCGTCAACCACGTGGAGTCCGAAGACGTTGCCACGGCCGGGCGCAGGCGTAGGCGCCGACGTTCCGTTGCTGCGCACTTCCTGCGCACTGACCGCCAGGCCGGCGTTCTCCCAGCCGATGCTTTTCAGCTCGCGGTCCACTGTGGGGTTGGCGCGCACGGCCGTGGCGAGCTGTGAAGGATAGACGACACCGGTGCTGCCCTGGAAGTTGTTGTCCGGGCTGCCGGCGACGAGCTGCCAGCCCCCGGACTGCACGCTCACGTTCTCGAAGTTCTGGGTCAGGACGTCTTTGAATATGGCCAGGTAGGCGATCATGAAGGTGACGATCGCGAACATGGCAACGGTCATGCCGGTGCGGAACTTGGTGGACATCGGATAGGCCATGCTGGTGCGGGTTCCTGCGGAGAGCCTTCCGGTTCCCGCGGTGAAGAACATCACCGCGCGGATGAGCAGGTCGGTGTTGTACATGACCGCCCATATGGCCCCCAGCAGCACCATCAGCGCCGTCAGCGCGAAGATCTCCGCGCCTCCGTTGAGGCTGGAGATCTGCAGCTTCTTGTCGAGACGCAGCAAAGTCTCGACGCGGCCGAAGGGCCGTCCCCAGTAGACGAGCAGACCGAGCGCCGCGGCGGTGAAACCGAGCCGCGCCCGCAGCGCGGGCCGCAGCCGCGTCACGGTCAACAGCCAGCGGAGCATCATGCCCGAGCCGACGATGAGCAGAGACACGCCGGCGCTGTAGACCAGCTCGGAGTGCAGGCCGAGGCCGGCCGCCGCAGCCCCGAGCCCGACCAGGAGCGCCAGCGGCCCGCGCCTGAAGAGCGCCCACACGAGAGCCCCGACGGCGGCCGCCGTGCCGAACGTGAGGCGACCGGCGAAGACCAGCGGATGACCGTGGCGGAGCTGGCCGAGGCTCTGCCAGAGGTTGACGAAGACGGCGACCAGGAGGCG
>JALZAW010000505.1 GCA_030948155.1 Candidatus Dormiibacterota bacterium
GCCACTCGGCCTGCCCGCGCTGCTCGGCGTGCTGCTCGTCTTCGGGATCGTGGTCTCGAACGCCATCCTGCTCATCGACTTCGTGGAGCGGAACCGGGCCGGCAACTCGATCCGGGAGGCGCTGGCTCTGGCCGGGTCCGTCCGCATCCGACCCATCCTGATGACGGCCGTGGCCACGATCATGGCTCTGCTGCCCGTGGCGGTCGGCGTTTCGGCCGGCGGCGGCGGGGGGCTCATCTCGCAGTCACTGGCGATAGTGGTCGAGGGCGGTCTGGTCAGCTCCACCTTCCTCACCCTGCTGGTCATCCCGGTCGTCTATTCGCTGCTCAAGCGCCGCAGCCGCCCCCGGGGGAGCGGCGGGGAGGCCGCGGCGGTCGAGGACGCCGGCAACGGCAGGGTCTGGGAGGCGTTCCGAGAAGCGGCGTCCTGAGACGGCCGAGCCTTCACGGCGGCATGGTGGCAATTGTCACGTCTAGGTGATGACTCAAGGGACTTCCTGCGGGCGCTTGTGTAACTGGATGCTGGACTGGGCCGTATGAGGGCCACTAACTGCGAGAGGCTCGTGAGGAGACAAGCTAGATGGAGATCGTTCGAAACCTGACCCGGCGCAAGCTGCGCTCGATATTGACCATTTCCGGCATCGTGATCGGGATCTTCGCCCTGACCACGATGGGGGCGATGGCTGAGCACTTCAACGCCCTGATCGACGGCGGCGTCACCTATTACAGCTCGAGCGTCCAGGTCGGGCCTCCCGATGGTCAGTCGGCCGCGCTGCTGCCGACATCGAAGATCACCGACATCAAGAAGATCGGGGGTGTGGCCGCGGCTTTCCCTGGCTACTCGTTTCCACTGAAGCCAGGCGACGTCGGCAGCATCAGCTTCGGCGTTCCCGACACGATCGTGGCCGGCGATCCCGCCGAGCACGGCTACGGGGCCCTCCGGACGACGGTGGCCTCCGGCCGCTACCTGAGCGACAACGGGCGGGGCGAGGTCGTTCTGGGCTCGACGGTGGCGACCGAGCTCAAGAAGAGCGTCGGCGACTCCGTCGACCTGCCGGTGAGGCCGAAGGACGCCAGGCCCGGGTTCGTCAATCATCCGTTCAAGGTCATCGGCACCCTGGCCTCGACGCGAACAGCCCCGGACAGCTTCGCCTACCTGGGCATCGCGGACGGCCAGATGCTGCTCAAGGACAGCCTGCCCCAGCCGCTGCGCGACACATTGGACGTGTCCCAGATCACCCAGGGCATCACCGTCTATGGGCGGGAGGGGGCGTCGCTGGGCGAGCTCGATCAGATAGCGAACCGCATCAACGCCGCCGTTCCCGGGGTCAAGGCAACCAAGCCCAGCCAACTTGTGCAGTCGTTCAAGTCAGGCGGCGCGACGTTCACATTCATCACCACCGGCGCGGCCGTGCTGGCGCTGGTGATCGGTGGCCTGAGCGTCATCAACACGATGATCATGGCCGTCACCGAACGCACCCGCGAGATCGGTCTGAAGAAGGCGGTCGGCGCTCACATGCGCCACCTGATCCTCGAGTACCTGGCGGAGGCGACTCTGATCGGGCTGGTCGGCGGAGTGACCGGATACCTGCTCGGGGTGGGCCTCACCAACCTCATCAACGCGGCCGGCCGGAGCAGCAACCTGGAGCTCTTCCTGGTCACCCCGAGCCTCACGGTGCTGGCGATCGGCTTCGCCGTCGCCCTCGGGGCGCTGGCCGGCCTCATCCCCGCTTTCCGCGCCGCCCGGCTGGACCCGGTGACCGCGCTGCGGATGGCGAGCTGAGCGAGGGAGAAAGAAAAGATGGCAAGAGTCGACCTGGTCGAGTTGACCAAGCACTACAAGCAGGGCAGCAACGTCGTCCGCGCCCTGGACGGCGTGAACCTCACGATCGAGGAGGGCGAGTTCGTATCCGTGATGGGTCGGTCCGGCTCGGGCAAGACCACGCTGCTCGACCTGCTCGGCCTCCTGCTCCGGCCCACGTCCGGGACCGTTCTGATCGACGGCCAGGACACGGCCCGCCTGGGCGATGGCGCCCGCTCCGACCTGCGCGGCCGCCGGATCGGGTTCATCTTTCAGGAGTACAACCTGCTGCCCGGCCTGAACGTGCTGCAAAACGCGATGCTGCCCTTGCGCTACGTCGGTTCCACCTCGGGCGATGGCAAGAGGCGGGCCCTCGACCTGCTGGATTTCGTCGGCCTCACCGACCGCCTGCACCACCGTCCGGACGAGCTCTCGGGCGGCCAGCAGCAGCGCGTGGCGATCGCGCGAGCGCTGATCAACCGGCCGGCGCTGGTGCTCGGAGACGAGCCCACCGGGGCCGTCGACAGCCAAACCTCGCAGGAGCTACTGGGCCTGATGCGACGGCTCAACCGCGAGGAGGGGGTGACGTTCGTGCTCGTCACCCACGACGCCGACCTGGCGGGCCGGGCCGACCGCCGGATCCGGCTGAAGGACGGCCAGGTCGTGACCGACGAGGTGCTGGAGTCGGTCGCCTGAAAGTTGCGACCACCCCCCTAAGGAGGCGGCCGGCTCGCCAGCTCGGCCGTCTCCGCTCGTTTTGGCGGTGGACGTCGGGGCAGCGATTCCGCTACTCGGCCAGTCCGACCCGGGGCTCTCCGGCGA
>JALZAW010000506.1 GCA_030948155.1 Candidatus Dormiibacterota bacterium
ACTGGGGAGGTTTCTACGACCATGTGACGCCGCCCCAGGTGGACCAGAACGGCTATGGGCTTCGCGTCCCCGGCCTGGTCATCGGCCCTTACGCCAAGCCTGGCTTCATCGACCACCAGACGCTGAGCCACGACGCATACGCGAAGTTCATCGAGGACGACTTCCTGGGCGGCCAGCGCCTCGACCCCAAGACAGACGGACGGCCGGATCCCCGGCCAAACGTCAGGGAAACTGCCAGCCACCTGGGCGACCTCCAGAAGGACTTTGACTTCACGCAGAAGCCTCTCAAGCCCTTGTTGCTCAGTCAGTCACCCCAGCCGGGCCCGGCCTCCAGCCCGTAAGCCGAGCAACTGCAGTTGCCCCAGCGCGGGCAGTTCTCTAGGCGGTGCGGCCGGCGGCCGCTCGGCTGGCCGGCTGGACGTCCTGCAGTCGCACTGAGACCAAGTGGGAGCAGCCGCTCTCGTCCAGGTGAACGCCGAACAGGGCCGAAGCACTGGCCATCGTCAGGTGGTTGTGGGTGATGACCATCAGCTGGCGGATACGGCCCAAGCGCTGCAGCACCTCGCCGAAGCGGGCGACGTTGGCGTCGTCCAGGGCCGCATCCACTTCGTCCAGGATGGTGAAGGGCGCGGGGTTGATCTCCTGCAGCGCGAGCACAAGGGCCAGCGCTGTCAGCGAGCGCTCACCGGAGGACAGCAGCGACACATTCTGCAGCCGCTTGCGGGGAGGTTGAACCAGGATGTCGACGCCGCTGCGCGGGCCTTCCTCTCCGGTCACATGCTTCAGCGTCCCCCGACCGCCCGCCGTCAGCTCGCCGAAGAACTCCTCGAAGTTGGCAGCCACCGCGCCGAAGACCGCGTCGTAGCGACTCTCCTCTTCCGAGCGCAGCTGCGCGATCAATTGTTCCAGATCGGCCCTAGCCGCTGTGATGTCCTTCAACTGGTTGCACAGAGTGCTGTAGCGCTCCGCCAGGTCACTGAACTCGGTCTGAGCCAGAGAGTTGGTGGGCCCGATCTCGGCCAGCCGGCGCTCCAGCTGCTTCATCTCCCGCTCTCGACCCTTGCCGCCCGGCACTTCTTCGGGCGCCAGCCCCTCGGGCATCCGCGCTCGAAGCTCCGCCATGCGGGCAGCGGAGAGTTCGGCTTCGCGGCGATGCAGGCCGATGCTGCCCTCCACAGTGCTGACGCGCAGCCGCGCCTCAACCCGCGCCTCCTCGACGGCCACCAACGCTCTGGCGGCAGCCGCCAACTCTTCCTCCTCGTCCGGGTGGGAGGCCTCGACCTGGGCCACATCCGTCTGTGCCTGCATGACTGCCTGCGTGAGGTGACTCAGGCGCGCCTCGGTCGCTGCAGCGTCGCTGAGCGCCCCGGCCGACCGTTCACGCCGGGCCGCGGCGGCCCGCTCGAGGTCGGCGCTGTCCCTCTCCGCGCGGGCGGACTGGCGGCGCAGATCGGCTATTCGCTCGCGCCAGCGCACCCCCTCCAACTCCAGTCGCCGGAGTTCCGCGCGGTGCTCCTCCAGTCGCCGCCTGTGCAGCTCGGCCGCCTGTGTCAGCTTTACCGCCTGGCCTCCTGCCCGGGCCGCGGCGACCTCCAGCTCAGGCAGCCGAGCCGACTCTCGCCGCTCTTCCTCGGCGGCGGTCCGAATCTGCGTCAGCAGCTGTTCGAGACGGATCCGCTCGGCTGCCTGTGCTCGGAGCGACTCCAGCCGGCGCTGGGCCTGGCGGCTTTGTGCCTCGAGCTCGACTGCGCCGCGCGCCAGCCGCTCGAGACGGTTAAGCTCGTTCGCCAGCTCTCGCCGGCGAGCGGCGTTCGCCGCTCGCCGGTCGTTCCCCGCGCGCAGCAAACCTGGCTCGCTGTACGTGCCGTCGCGGCCGACGTCACGGCCAATCACCTTGCTTCCCAGCAGCCTGCGCCCGAGAGACTCGAAGCCAGCTTCACAGGTGACGTGATCGAACAGGCTGCCCGGTTCCGACGTCGGTTCGCCGGGTATGGGGAAGACAACTGTGGTCTGCTCTCGGCGGCTCTCCAGCGCTTGCCGTGCGATTGGCTCGCTAGGCGCCGACCAGGCGTCGACGAGCGGCCCCAAGACTGCCGACAGGGCCACCTCGTAACCAGGTTGGGCGACTATCACGTCGCCGACCCGAAGCCGTCCAGGGCCCGGCGCCGGGCTCATGGCAGCAAGCCCTTTCAACTCCGCCTGCAGCCGGCGCATCTCCACGAGCGCCTCGGCCGCCTCACGAGCCGTCCCCAGGGCCTGCACGGCTTCGCCTTCGGCGCCGGGCAGAGCCGCTTCCGCAGCCATCACCTCTCGCGCCAGCCGCTCGCTGTTCTCCTGCAAAACCTGACGCCGCGCCTGCGCGGCCGCCAGGGACGTGCGGGCCACGCCCAGGCCACGCTGGGCGGCCTCCGCCTGCCGCTGCGCTTCCTGCGTGGGGCCAGCTGCCTCAGCGGGAGGCGCTGGGGGCGCCGGCGCGATCTGGTTCAGCGATGCCTCGGCATCCCTGAGCTCGACCGCCAGGCTCGCTCGCACCTCCTCAGTTGCCGCCAGCCGCAGCGCGAGATGCTCCGCCTCGGCTTCGGAGGCCGCTGCCAGGGCAGCGTGCGACCGGCGC
>JALZAW010000507.1 GCA_030948155.1 Candidatus Dormiibacterota bacterium
CTCCAGCCCACGCCCGTTTCGGGATCGTACTCGTCGATCTCGAAGGCCACCTGCGCCCCGGGTGCATACGACAGCTTCGTCCCCGGCGCGGTACGGAACACGACCGTACCGGCTCTCAGTGCGTAGGTGACTGGAAAGAGTTCCTGGCGGGTCTCCACCACGAATGCGATTCGACCGAGGGTGTTCCTCGCGAGCATCTCGAGGCACTCTGCCTCCTGGATTACCTCCAGCTCAGAGCCAGGCAACTGGAATTGGGACTTGTCTTCGTTCATGGGATCTCCTTCGAGTGTGGACGACAGACTAGCTCCGGCCATGGCGATCGTGAGGGCAGGAGGGATCCGGGTTTCGAGGGACCCCGATCCTCCGCCCGCGGCCAGGGTGGGGAGAGGAGCGGCGCAAGGCGCCTGAAGGTCGGTGGCCCGCGGTCGGCAGGGCCACGGCCCCGCGCTCGGCGGGGCAACGGACCTTTGTGGAGGACCAAGAGCGGCGCACAATCAGATTGTGCAGGCTGTGACAGATCGTTGAAGGCAGCTGGAAACGGGGTCGGATATCCGCGTCAATACGACGTCGACGTGGTGCTGCGCGACGGCTCCACGGTTCACCTGCGTCCGGCCTTGTCAGCGGACCTGGAGGCGCTGACGCGCTTCCTGTCCGGCCTATCCGAGGAGTCCAAGGTCTTTCGGTTCTTCCACGCGGTCAAGGAAACGGCACACCTGGCCGCGAGCTTCCTGGACGTGGACTACCAGAAGCGTTTCAGCCTCGTCGCGCTGCACGGGGAGCCGGAGGTCATCGTCGGCCACGGCTTCTACGCGGTCAGCGGGCCTGCCCATGCCGAGGTGGCGTTCGCTGTGGCCGACGAGCTCCAGGGATATGGCCTGGGGACGATAATGCTTGGCCAGCTGGCCCAGGCCGCCGTGGCGGCCGGTATCACCGTCTTCGAAGCCGACGTCATGTCCGAGAACTACCGCATGGCTCAGGTGTTCCGGGACAGCGGATTCGACGTGAGCGTGCGCTCCTCTTGGGGAGTGCTCAAGATCGAGTTCCCGACCGAGCTCACTGACGGGGCCCGGAGCCGGTTCGAACATCGAGAACAGCTCAGCGCCGCGGCAGCGCTGAGGCATTTCATGGAGCCACGTTCCGTCGCCGTCATCGGAGCTTCACGGCGGCGAGGCACGATCGGTGGAGAGGTCTTCCACAACCTTATGCAATCCGGGTTTCCAGGCCCCGTCTACCCGGTCAGTCCACACCCCGTCGTCCAGTCCGTGTCGGCCTACTCGGACGTCAGGAACGTACCTGGCCTTGTCGACCTTGGAGTCGTGGTCGTTCCCGCCGAGCAAGTGTGCGGCGTCGCCGAAGCCTGCGCGGAGAAGGGGGTCGGCGCTCTGGTGGTGATCTCGGCGGGCTTCGCCGAGGTGGGGGGCGAGGGCCCGGGGCGTCAGGCGGCGTTGCTCGAGATCTGCCGCCGCAGCGGGATGCGGCTGATCGGTCCGAACTGCATGGGGATCCTGAACACCGACCCCGACCACCGACTCGACGCGACGTTCGGCCCCATATTCCCGCCCGCCGGCCGCGTTGGCTTCATGTCGCAGAGCGGTGCTCTCGGCCTGGCGGTGATGGACCAGGCCCACCGCACCGGACTGGGGAAGTCATCCGTGCCGACACCCTCGGCGAGCTGTTCGACGTGGCCAGCCTGTTGGCGACCCAGCTGGCACCCAACGGAAGGCGGGTCGGAATCCTCACCAATGCAGGAGGCCTGGGCATCATGTGCGCCGACGCCTGCGGTGCCGCGAAGCTGGAGGTGCCAGAGCTTTCGCAACCCACGCGATTGGCGCTGGCGGACTTCCTGCCGACGTCCGCTTCGCTTGGCAATCCTGTGGATATGATCGCCAGTGCGGACCCGGCCGCCTACGAACAGGCCATCCAGCTGATGGCCGGGAGCGGGGAGGTTGACGCACTCGTCGTCATCTTCATCCCACCGCTCAAAGCCGAGCCCATGGAGACGGCTATCGCGATCCGGCGTGCTGCGGGCGGCCTTGACCGCCGCCTTCCTGTCCTCGCCGTCTTGCTGGGCGGTGAGCTCTCGGGGGGAGGAAGGACGCCTGACAACTCCTCCGTCCCGGTCTATGCCTTTCCGGAGAACGCCGTCCGAGCTCTGGCTCGAGTGGCGGACTGGGCCGAGTGGCGGGGGCGGCCCGAAGAAGCCCCTTGGCGACCTCCGAGCACAGGAAGCGACGAGGCACGCGCCATCGTCGCGACCGCTCTGGGCCGCGGAGAGGGCTGGCTTGCTCCCGAGGCCGTGGCGAGGGTGCTCGGCTGCTACGGCGTGACTCTTGCCGACTGGCGCCAGGCGATTACACCCGAGGAGGCAGCCGCCGCCGCGGCCGAACTTGGGGGCTCGGTGGCGCTCAAGGCGGTCGGTCCGCAGGTGCTCCACAGGAGCGAGCTGGGCGCTGTGCAGCTCTCCCTCGGACCTCAAACAGTCGCCGCGGAGGCGCGCAGGATGGCGGCGATCCAGGCAGCGGCGGGGCTGGAGGTCACCGGCTTCCTGGTGCAGCAGATGGTGCCGAAGGGCGTGGAGATGATCGTGGGAGTGGTCCAGGAT
>JALZAW010000072.1 GCA_030948155.1 Candidatus Dormiibacterota bacterium
GTCCGGCGGCCGCTCTGGTTCGTCCACAAGGCTCGGCGCGGTCTACTGCCGGGCGATGAGAGCTATCGGGTGATGGGTGGCCGGGTGCTCCAGGTCATGCACCGCGTCGCGGCCGAGCATCCCGCTGAGGTCTCGGCGCTGATCAGCCACGCCGATCCCCTTCAGGCCGCTTGGATCCTGCTCGAAGGCCGCCCCCAGAACGAGCGCGAGATGCAGCGCAAGCTGGTCGACCGAGCCGGTGTTCTGGAGGTGGATTTGGTGGAGGGCTCGGTGCGGGCAGTCAACTACGTGCCGCCGCCGCGCGTGACGGCGGTGGCCCCGGCGGCGTAGCCACGACCAGAGAGGTGCGGCCGAAAAGCCGGTCCGGCTCTTGGGCGCCCATGCTGGCCATCTCCGGCGTCGGCTCCTACCACCCCCCGAAATCTGTGATTTCGCGGGGACCCCGGTCCTGCGCTCCTCGCTGCGCGTATTGCGAATACGCTCACTGCGGTGCTCGTCGGCTCCTTGGCTCTGACCCACCTGGCCAGCCAATCTCTCGGCCGGGTTCCCGGCCGCACCTCTAGTGGCGAGAGGGTTTCCGGAAGGCTTTCTCTGGGGCTGCGCCACTGCCGCCCACCAGGTCGAAGGCGGCAACCACAACAACGACTGGTGGGAATTTGAGCAGCGCGGCGGGATTCGAACCGGTGACTCCGCCGATCCAGCGTGCGACCACTACCACCGGTTCGCCGCCGATTTCCGGCTGCTCCGCCAGCTGGGCCAGAACGCCCACCGCCTCTCGATCGAGTGGTCGCGAGTGGAGCCGGCGCCAGGGGAGTTCGATGAGGCGGAGCTGGAGCACTATCGCCAGGTGCTCAGCGAGCTCCAGGCGCAGGGCATGAAGGCCATGGTCACGCTCCACCACTTCAGCTCGCCGCTCTGGTTCTCGCGCCGCGGTGGCTGGGTCGCGGCTGGCTCTCCCGACGGGTGGCTGCCTTTCGTGCGGCGCGTGGCTCGAGAGCTCGGCCACCTGGTCTCCTTTTGGTGCACCCTCAATGAACCTCTCGTATATGCCCATGGTGGCTGGCTGGAGGGCGACTCTCCTCCCGGACGCCGCGCCGACTGGCGGGGCGCCTTTCGCGCCCTGGCCAACCTGCGCCGGGCGCACGAGCGTGCTTATCACGACCTGAAGCTGATCACGCCGGAAGTGCCTGTGGGCATCGCACACAGCCGCTGGCCGCTGCAGCCCAAGAACCCGAAGCGCCGTTCGGACCGGCTGGCCGCACGCGCGGCCGACCACCTGATGGTCAGCTGGCCCGGCCCGCGGGGGCGCCTGCAGCGCGTCGTCGACGCGCCCAGCGACTTCCTGGGACTCAACCACTACAGCAGCGAGCTGGTACGGTTCGCCCCGCGCCGGGTTCGCCTCGGGTTCATCGAGCGGAGCGTCCCGCCGAACCTGCCTCGGTCTGACTTCGGTTGGGCGGTGGAACCGGACTGGCTTCGCCAGACGCTGCTGGAGCTGCTACCGCTGGCCAAGCCCGTATACGTAACCGAGAACGGGATTGCCAGCGCCAGTGACGAGCCGCGCCAGCAGTTTTTGCTGAGCAGTCTTTCCAAGGCCTGGGAGGCGCTCCAGGCCGGGGTGGATCTGAGGGGCTACTTTCACTGGACAGCGATTGACAACTTCGAGTGGGCGCGGGGCTATTCGATGCGCTTCGGTCTGATCGGCGTGGAGCTCGACACCCAGGAGCGGCGGGTCAAGCCCTCCGCTGAGCTGTACGCGCGCATCGCCAGGGCGAATGCCCTGCCAGACGCTTAGGGTCCCGCACAGGCTGCTGATGAGGCTGGGGCTGACTCTGCCGTACACGGATCGAATTCCGCGCGAGGTGACACTTGCATTCGTGCAGGCCGGCGATCGCCTCGGCTACGAGACTGTCTGGATCGCCGAGGCGTACGGCTGGGACGCCTTCACAGTGCTGACGGACCTGGCGAACCACACCGAACGCATCAAGCTCGCCACCGGCATTGTCAACGTCTTCAGCCGTAGCCCGGCTCTGATCGCCCAGACGGCCGGATCGCTCGACAGCATCTCCGGCGGGCGCTTCATCCTCGGCCTGGGTACTTCCGGCCAGCAGGTGGTGGAGGGTTGGCACGGGGTGCCCTTCGAGCGGGGCGCGCGCCGGCTGCGCGAGACGACCGAGATCGTTCGTTCGGTGCTGCGGAGGGATCGGCTCAGCTACGAGGGGCAGATCTTTCACCTCCAGCAGGAGCTGAAGCTGATCACGCATCCGCTCCGTTCGAGCATTCCCATCTACCTGGCAACCCTGACGCCGGTCGGAATCGCCCTGGCGGGTGAGATCGCCGATGGCTGGCTCCCCATCTTCTTCTCGCCGCATCACTTCTCGCAGGTCTTCAAGCCCGAGCTGGCAAGGGGAGCGGAGCGGGCCGGGCGGTCTTTGGCCGAGCTCAAAATCTGCGTCTTCCAGCCTGTCATAGTCACTGACGAGGTGGCGCGGGGCCGGGACAGTGTTCGGGGGCAGCTCGCCCTGTACATCGGCGGGATGGGCTCCCAGCACCGCAATTACTACAACCGGCTCTTCGGCCTCTACGGCTTCGACGACGAGGCGAGAGAGATTCAGGACCACTACCTGAGCGGCCGGCGTGAGGAGGCGGCCGAGGCGGTGACCGATGAGATGGTCGATTTGGTCACCATCATCGGCCCCGTTGGCGAATGCCGCCGCCGGCTGGACGAGCTGGCAGCGTTGGGCGTGGCTGAGGTGGCTCTCGATCTCCGTGTGCCGGGTGACGAGCCGGCCGGCGTCCTGGCAGCCCTCAAGGCTCTGGCTCCGGCTGGATGAGCACGCGGCTGATTCTCTGGACGGGCGTCGGCGGGCTGCTGCTCGTGGTTCTGGCAGCGCTCGGCTGGGGCCTGCTCCAGGCTCGCTCTGAGCCTGGCCTCCTGGGCCAGGCTGCTCCCGAGTTCTCGATCGAGCCGCTGAACGGCGGCGGCCAAACTAGCCTGCAGGTGCTGCGCGGGCAGCCGGTGGTGCTCAACTTCTGGGCCTCGTGGTGCCAGCCCTGCCGGGAGGAGATGCCGATGCTGGGCCGGGAGGCGGTGAGCCGCCAGGCCACTGTGCACTTTCTCGGGGTGGACACCAGGGACACGGCGGAGGCGGCACGCGGGTTCCTAGTCGCCCAGCCTGTACCTTATCCGGTGGGCCAGGCAAGAGGTGGCATCCCGTCCGGTTACCAGACGGATGGGCTGCCGACCACTTACTTCCTCAACGCCGCCGGGTTTGTGGTGGCCCAGCACAGAGGGCTACTGAATGCAGCGCTGTTGGGCCGCTATCTGAAACTGGTAGGAATCAAGTAATGAACGCCATCCCCCCCGAGCCCAGCGGGTGAGCGTCAACGTGCGTGCGACAGCGCTGCTGGGACGTGGGCGCTGGCTGCTGCTCGGGCTGGCGGTGGTCGGTCTGCTGGGCTATCTGATCTACTCGGCGACCGGTACCTCGGCCGAGTACTACGAGACCATCAAGGAGATGAAGGCGCATCCTTCGGACCGAGAGGCTCGGGTGCTGGGCGTGGTGCAGAACGACGTGGTGCGCTCCGACAACGGCTTGCACATCCGATTCACTGCCGCCGAGGGCTCGAGCACCATGCCTGTCGATTACACGGGCACGGTGCCGGACATCTTCCAGCCGGGCGTTCAGGTGGTCGTGGCAGGCAGGGTGGGCTCCGATGGGGTCTTTCACGCCCGCACGCTGCAGACGAAGTGCCCCTCCCGGTTCTCGGCAGCTTCGCCGTCCAGCTAGGCAACTAGGGTGTCGACAGCAATCATCGGCGCAGCGTTCCTGCTCACTGCGCTGGTGCTGGATTTGTCCAGCGGTGTCCTGGCCTTGACCGCGGCCGTGCGCCGGGATCCGGTGCTGGCGCGGGTCGCCCGTCGAGCCTTCTACGCGGGGGCGACAAGCGTGGTGGGAGCCGCAGCCGTCCTTCTCTACGCTTTACTGAGCCACGATTTCTCGCTGGCCTATGTGGTTGAGCACACCGATCGGGCCCTGGCGACGCCGCTGGTGGCGGCCGCCTTCTATGGCGGGCAGGAGGGCTCGCTGCTCTACTGGGCGCTGCTGCTCAGCCTGCTGGGCGCAGCCTCCCTGGCCGCAGCGCCCAGGCTCGGGACGAGGCTGCCCGCCTACGCCAACGCCATCCTGGCCGGCCTGGCTGGGTTCTTTCTACTCGTCCTGGTCTTCGTCTCCAGTCCGTTCGATGTGCTGCCCATCGTGCCCGCTGACGGCCTGGGTCTGACCCCGGTGCTGCGCGACGGGGGCATGCTCGTGCATCCTCCCTTCCTGCTCGCCGGCTACAGCTCCTTCGCGGTTCCCTTCAGCTTTGCCATGGCAGCCCTCTGGGCCGGCGAGGGGGACGCCAAGGGAGAGTGGATCCGTCACACCCGACGGTTTGCACTGCTGGCCTGGGCGCTGCAGAGCACGGGGCTGGTGCTGGGCATGTGGTGGGCCTACCACGTCCTCGGCTGGGGCGGCTACTGGGGCTGGGACCCGGTCGAGAACGTTGCCCTGCTGCCCTGGCTGGTGACCACCGCCTACCTGCACACCGCGCTGATTCAAGAACGCGTGCCCGGCCAGCTGCGTGCCTGGGGCTTCGGACTGGTGATCGCGGCGTTCCTGCTCTCAATCTTTGGCACATTCATAGTCCGCAGCGGCGTGGTGCCATCGGTTCACACCTTCGCTGTGAGCCCGCTCGGGCCCTGGTTCTTCGGTTTCTTTGTGGTTTGCCTGGCAGCTTCCTTGGTCACGCTGGCAAGGTCCGGGCGGCCGGCACCTGCTCCTGAACCCCCGCCGGCGATCTCCCGGGAAGGCGCCTTCGTCGCCCAGAACGGCATCTTGCTGGCGCTGACAGCGGCAGTTCTGTGGGGAGTGCTGCTGCCACTTCTGAGCGGCCTGACAGGCCGCCAGCTGGTCGTCGGCCAGGATTACTACGAGCGGGTTTCGGCGCCTCTTTTGCTGCTCGTACTGACCTTGCTCGGGTTCGGTCCTCTGCTGCCCTGGCAGCGGGCCGATCGGGCCTGGCTGGGCAATGTGCGCTGGCCGCTCGCGGCGGTCGGGTTGACTCTCGGTCTGCTGCTGGCGGGCGGGGTCCGCCAGGGTACAGCCCTGCTGGCGCTGCCCCTGGCGGCCGGGGGCCTGGCCACCTGCGGGCTGGAATACGCGCGGGGCGCTCTCTCTGCCCGCCGCCTCGCGGATGGCTGGCCTGTCGGATTCGCCAGGCTGGCCGCCCGCAACCGCCGTCGCTACGGCGCTTACCTGGCGCACGTGGGCCTCCTGGTCTTGGTGATCGGCATCGCCGGCTCGCACGCCTGGCAGCAGCAGCAGGATGTGCAGCTGAAACCAGGCCAATCCATGACGCTGGCCGGCCACCATCTCACCTACCTGGGGACGCGGGAGGAGCGGCAGGGCGATCACACAGCGTTGATCGCGCGGCTCAGCGCTGGCACAGCGCTCTACGAGCCCTCCCGGCTGACCTATCCGGCTTTGGGCGACCAGGTGGTCAGCCGCGTTGCCATCGACTCGGGCGTCCTCGATGACGTCTACGTGGTGCTGACCGGGACTTCCGCCGGCGAGGGGGTGTCGCTGCGTGTCTTCGTGAACCCTCTGGTCAGCTGGATCTGGGTGGGGGCCTCACTGCTCGTCACAGGCATGGTCCTGGGCCACCTCAGCCTTGCTGTGGGCGCCCGCCAAACCTCCCCGGCTCTGCGGCCGGTCCCAGCTCGAACGACTTGATCTGGCTGCTGGCCAGCGCCCTCTTCCTGGCCGGGGCGGTCTATGCTCTGTGGCCGCTGCTGCGGCATTGGCAGCCCGGCCGGGTGCCGGTCCCCGAGGAGCCGGCGGGTGCGGCTGAGGGATTCGACACGGGGGTGGGGATAGGCGCCGGCCACGCCTCGGGCAGTCGGCCGCTTGACCAGCGGTCGGACCGGAAATGAGTGCCATCCTGGCGGCTGGGCTGACTCAGCACTTTGGCTCGCGGCTCGCTCTGGGACCGCTGGATCTGGTGGTCGCGGCAGGTGAGCGTCTGGCCGTGCTGGGTGACAACGGAGCGGGTAAGACCACACTGCTGCGGCTCATCGCCACCGCCGCCCGGCCCACTTCCGGCCGGCTGGCGCTGTTTGGCCTCGACGCCGGAGCCCAGCGCGAGCGGCTGCGAGCAAGGCTGGGCTATCTGGGCCATCAGCCGGCTATCTACGAGGAGCTGAGTGTCAGGGAGAATCTCGAGTTCTTTGCGGTGCTCCAAGGCGCCTCCGCCCAGCGAGTCAGGGAGGCTTTGGAAGAGTGCGGGTTGGCGACTCTGCAGCGGGCCAGGGCCGGGACGCTCTCCCGGGGGCTGCAGCAGCGTCTGGCGCTGGCCCGGTCGGTTCTGCACCAGCCCGACCTGCTCATCCTGGATGAGCCTGACGCCAGTTTGGACGCGAGCGGTCGGGCGCTGCTCGGCCGCCTCTGCGCGGGTCGTACTGTGCTGATGGCGACGCATGACCGGACTCTCGCCCGCGAGCTCTGCTCGCGTGGCCTGCTGCTCAAGGCTGGACGGCCGGCGGGTGACCCCTGGGAGCTCCAGGTGGTGAACGGGCAGTAGGTTGCGATCTCTTCAGATAGCCCTGGCCGTGGCCCGGAAGGATCTGCGCAGCGAATGGCGCGGTCGCGAACTGCTGCCGGCTCTGGCCACGTTTGTCCTCCTGGCCCTCGTGATCGCCAACTTTGCATTCGATTTGAACGGCGCCAGCGGTCCCCGCCTGGCGCCGGGCATTCTCTGGCTGGTTCTGGTCTTCGTCGGACTCGTCGCCTTCGGCCGCAGTTTCGCGGGAGAGAAGGAGCGGGGCTCGCTGGAGGCCATGCTGCTGACTCCTGCGCCTCCCGGCGCTCTGTTCGCCGGCAAGGCCGGCGCGGCGGGGCTGGTGCTGCTCGCCACCGAGGTGGTGCTGCTGCTGGGCATGGCCCTCTTCTTGGGCGTTCCCCTCTCAGCCTCAGTCATCGCCATCACAGTTGCCGCCAGCTTGGGCATCGCCGCTTTGGGTTCCCTCTTCGCAGCCCTGGTCGCGCAGACGCGCGCCAAGGAACTGCTGCTCCCGGTACTCGTCCTGCCGCTATGGCTGCCGTTCGTGGTGCTTGGTGGCAGGGCTCTGCAGGATGCCTTTGCCGGCCAGGCGCTGAGTCTTCAGCCAACACTTCTGCTCTTGGATCTGGGGGTACTGTTCTGGATAGCAGCCGTCCTGGCGGCTCGCTTTGTGCTCGATGACTGAACACCGCCTGCCCTATGCCCTGACCGCTGCCGGCGTTGCCGCGTTGCTGGGCGCGCTGGTCCTGGTCTTTTTCTATGCGCCACAGGACGCGGTCCAGGGGCCTGTGCAGCGGATCTTCTACGTCCACGTCTCAGCTGCCATCGCCGGCTTCGCCTGCTTTGCCATTGTCGTGGCGGCAAGCGCGGTGCACCTCTGGCGGGGAGGAGCCGCGAGCGACCGCCTCGCGCACGCGGCAGCACAGGTGGGGCTGGTAATGCTGACAGTGAATATCTCGATGGGCATCGTTTGGGCCAAGCCGATTTGGGGCTGGGATCCCTCCCAGACCTGGGATGCCCGCTTCACCACAACTGTCGTTCTCTGGCTGATTTACGCCGGGTACCTGCTGGTGCGGAAGTTCGCGGCCCCGGGTCGGCAGGCCGGCCGGTTGGCGGCCGTCGTCGGCATCTTCGGCTTTATCGACGTCCCGATCGTCTACTTCAGCGTGCAGTGGTGGCGCACGCTGCACCCCTCGCTTCGCGCCACCAACGGGCAGCCGGCTCTGCCTCCGGCCATGCTGCTGACCTTTGCCGCCACGACCCTGGCGATGCTCATGCTGACAGCAGCCCTGATCAGCATCCGCTACAGCATCGAGCAGGCCGAGGAGCAGGAGAGCCCCGCCCCGAACGCCAGTTTGGAACTGGCCCGCTGATGTACTACCTGGGACTTGGCTACGCGCTCGGCCTGGGCATTCTGGGCGTCTACGTGGCGCTGTCGTTGCGCCGGCTCCAGCGGCCCTAGATCGACGCCTCTGCCTAGTCAGTCGTCGGCCGGCCCGTTCCCGGAGCCCGAGCCAAAGGGCCGCGGCTCTCGCCAGCCCGCCCGGAGCGCGGGCAGCAGGTCGGCGAGCAGGCGGGCGGTGAGGCCCCAGATCGCGGTGTCCACCACCGGCAGGTGGAGGCCGGGCCAGGATTCGGCTGTTCCGATCCAGGCGGTCTCGTCGATCAGCGTGCTGAGCGGCACCTCCAGGACGGCGGCGACCTCGGCGCTGTCAGGGACAAAGGTCGGTTCGGGAGTCTGCAGCCAGGCCGCGAACGGCACCACTGAATAATTGCTCACCGCCGCGTAGACTGGTGGGGCGGCACCGAGTGGCACGAGATCGTCGGTCTTGGCACCGATCTCCTCATGTGCCTCGCGAGCCGCGGCGGTCCACGCATCCTCGTTCGGAAGTAGGCCTCCTCCAGGGAGCGCTATCTGGCCCGGATGGTTGCGCAGGCTGCTTTGCCTGTGGACGAAGGGAACGTGCCAGCCACCCTCGCGCCGGAAGAGGAGCGCGACCACGGCGGCTGGGCGAGCCCCTCGTCGAAAGGTACCCCAGCGATCGATTGGAAGGAGGGCGGCGGCAAGCCGCGAGATCAATTCGGGAGAAGGCGGAACGGTCATCTGACGGGAAGCTGAAAACGCTGCGTCAGAGTGAACGGCATAGTACTGAAAAGGTAGGTGAGGCGCATGATTGATGAGACGAACCTGGCCATTGGCGAGTTGGAAGAGACCATCCGGCGCAGCAATGATCGGCGGTATGCGTTCTATCGCATGCTGAACCTGACCGACAAGATTCTCTGGGGCCTGGAAGAGATGAACCGGGACGGCGTGAAGACTGTGCCCAGAAAGCTTCGGAACGCCATCAGGCAGCAGATGGCCGAGCTGCCCGCCGGTTGCAAGAATGTCTACCGGGATTCCGACCAGGTGCAGGAGATCCTGGACTCCGTCTTCGAGGTGCAGGAGAGTCTGTTCCGCTGGCGCGACCCGCAGCGCTTCAGTGGCGAAGAGGAAGACTTCGACCGGCTCGTCGGCTAGCGAGCGCGAGGAGGGCGCGAAGCGCCGCGCCAAAAACGCGGCGGCGGCGGCAGGAGCCGGCCCCAGCGAGGTCATCTCTCGCTATCTGGAGGCGATGTACTACATCGACGCGGAGGGAGAGAGCATCCGCTCTGCCCGCCTGGCCGACTGGCTGGGAGTCAGCCGGCCGACTGTGACGGTCGCGCTGAGGCGGATGGTGAGGGATGGCATGGTTCGCGTGGATGGTCGCAAGCAAGTGGTGCTCACGGCGCAGGGGCGCCAGGCCGCCGCTTCAGTCGTGCGTCGGCACCGGATCATGGAACGCTGGCTGACCGATTCCCTGGGCCTTGACTGGCTGCAGGCCGACGAGGAGGCAGCCCGCTTGGAGCATGCCGTCTCGGAGGCGGTCGAGCAGCGGCTCTGGGATCATCTGGGCCGTCCCCTCACCTGTCCTCACGGCAACCCCATCCCCGGCCACGCCGAGCTGAACCCCGACGAGGTGCGACTGGCCAGTCTCCCTCAGGGCACT
>JALZAW010000508.1 GCA_030948155.1 Candidatus Dormiibacterota bacterium
CGCAGCCTGCGAATCAGGACGCGTTCGATCGACGCCAGCATGCAGCTGGATGCGGCCACTCTTCGCAACCTCGAGGTGGCTGCGCTGTTCGAGCTCTGCTGCCGCTGCGTCACCCCTGTGGGCGCCCGCTGCCTGCGCCGCTGGCTCTGGGCGCCGCTGCGCGACCCCGAGGCGATCGAGCTCCGGCTCAGTGCAGTGGCCGAGCTCACCGCCGAACGCTTGGAGCTGGAAGGCGCTCTGCGGCGGCTGGGCGATTTGGAGCGGCTGGCAAATCGGGCGGCGAGCGGGCTGGCTACTGCGCGCGAGCTGGGGCAGCTCAGCCGCGCCTTGGCGGCCCTACCGGCGACAAAGGCGTGCGCGGGAGCCAGGAGCGCCCTTCTGCTCCGGCAGCTGGCCGCCGACCTGAAGGAGCAGCCTGACCTTGTGACCGTACTGGGCCGGGCCTTGGTCGACGACCCACCGGCTCAGGTGAGCGCGGCCGGCGCCATCCGGCCCGGCTACGACGCCCAGCTGGACGCCATCGTCTCGGCCTCGGCCTCGGCGCGCGAGTGGCTCGCCGGTCTGGAGGCGGGCGAGCGCGAGCGCACTGGCATCAGATCGCTCAAGGTCGGCTACAACCGCGTCTTCGGCTACTACCTGGAGGTCAGCCACAGCCAGGCTGCGGCCGTGCCCGAGCACTACATCCGCAAGCAGACCCTGACCGGGGGTGAACGGTACATAACGCCTGAGCTGAAGGAGCGCGAAGCAGTGGTGCTGACCGCCGACCACGACCGCCTGGCGCGGGAGCAGGAGATTCTCCGGGAGCTCGGCCGGAGCATCGCCGCCGTGAGCGGCGAACTGCTGGGCACAGCTGCAGCGATCGGCCAACTCGACGCTCTGGCCAGCCTTGCGGCGACCGCCGCAGAATGCGACTGGGTGCGGCCGCTGATCTCCAACGGCCGGGAGCTGAACATCAGCGGAGGGCGGCATCCTCTGGTCGAGCGTTCGGTGGGAGCCGGCAACTTTGTCGCCAACGACACCGATCTGGAGCCCGAGAAAGGAAACATCGTGGTGCTGACAGGCCCCAACATGGCGGGCAAGTCCACCTACCTGCGCCAGGTGGCGCTGATCGTGTTGCTCGGCCAATGCGGCAGCTTCGTCCCTGCTCATTCGGCCCGCATCGGCCTCGTCGATCGTGTCTTCACCAGGGTCGGCGCCCACGACGACCTGGCCGGCGGCATGTCGACCTTCATGGTGGAGATGACCGAGACGGCGAACATCCTGAACCACGCCACGCCCGCATCCCTGGTCGTGCTGGACGAGGTGGGGAGGGGCACCTCTACCTATGACGGCCTCTCGATTGCCCAAGCTGTGGTCGAGTACCTGCACGACAACTCCCGGCTCGGCTGCCGGACGCTCTTCGCCACCCACTATCACGAGCTGACAGCGCTGGCCGAGCGGCTGCCGAGAGTGCGCAACGAGCGGGTGGAGGTGGCTGAAGAAGGAAACCAGGTCAGCTTCCTGCACAAGGTGGTCCCCGGCGGAGCCGACCGTTCCTACGGCATTCATGTGGCGGCGCTGGCCGGCCTGCCGCCCAACCTGATCGCTAGGGCGCGGCAGATCCTGGCCGAGCTGGAGAGCCACCGACCCCTGGAGCCGGCCGCACAGCAGCTGGGACTTGACCTGGAGCCGGGCGAGGCGGAGTTGCGCCGCGAGCTGGCGGCGATCGAGCTGGATCGGCTCAGCCCCCTGGAGGCGCTGCGCAAGCTGTACGAGCTTCGGGGCTTGACATGAGCATCCGCCGTCTGCCCCAGCAGGTAGCCGACGCCATCGCCGCCGGAGAGGTGGTGGAGCGGCCGGCGTCCGCATTAAAGGAACTGATTGAGAACGCGCTCGATGCCGGCTCGCGGAGGGTTGGAATCGAGGTGCGAGGTGCCGGCCGGACGCTGATCCGGGTGGTGGATGACGGCGCCGGAATCCCCGCCGACGAGCTGGAGCTTGCCTTCCAGCGCCACGCCACCAGCAAGGTGAGAACCCTGGCCGACCTGGAAGCCATCTCCAGCCTGGGCTTCCGCGGCGAGGCGCTGGCCAGCCTGGCGGCCGTTGCCGATCTCGAGTGCCGCAGCCGGGGGCGCCGCATCCGGCTGCTGGCCGGCGATGTGGTCGAGAGTGCGGCTGCGGCGCCGCTGCCGGGAACCGCGCTCGAGGTCCGCGACCTCTTCGCCAACACGCCGGCCCGGCTGCGATTCCTGAAGAGCGACGCCACTGAATTGGCAGCCTGTCTGAAGGTGGTGCAGGCATACGCGCTGCTCTACCCGGAGGTCCGCTTTGAGTACGCCAGCGACGGCCGTTTGCGATTGAGGACGCCTGGCCGCGGAGACGCGACCGCCGCCGCCGCAGCCGTGCTGGGCAGCGCTGTGGCGGCGGAGCTGCTGGTCGTGGAAGGGGAAGGTGTCCGCGGCCTGACCTCGCAACCACGGCTGCACAGGGGCAGCCGTGACGGGCTCCTGCTATGCGTGAACCGGCGCCCGATATCTTCCCGGTCGCTCGGCTACGCGGTGGAGGAGTGCTATCTGGGCCAGCTGGAGCGCGGCCGCTACCCGATCACCGTGTTGGAGC
>JALZAW010000509.1 GCA_030948155.1 Candidatus Dormiibacterota bacterium
GGTCGACGCCGGTGACTTCGCCGGCGCCACCTCCAGTGCCTCCTCCAAGCTGATCCATGGCGGCCTGCGCTATCTCCAGATGTACGACTTCAAGCTGGTCCGGGAGGCACATGCCGAGCGCCGGGCGCTGCTGGACAGTCTGGCTCCTCATCTGGTCACGCCGCTGACCTTCGTCTTGCCGGTCTACAAGGGCGGACCCCACCATGCGCCCACCATCGCCGCCGGCATGCTCACTTACGCGGCGATGTCCGGGTTTCGGCACAGCCGGGCCGGCATGCTGAGCCCTAAGGGCGCCCGCAAGCTGGTGCCTTCGATCAAGACCGAGGGAATGAGAGCGGCGGGCGTCTACGCCGACGCCCAGACCTACGACGCCCGCCTGGTGCTGGCCACGGTCACCGCGGCGGCTCGAGCCGGAGCGGCGGTGCTCAACTACACCAGGATCACCGGGCTCGACGTGGGCGGCGGCCACGTGGTGGCCGCCCAGGCTGGAGACCTGAGGATCCGCTGCCGGTCGGTGATCAACGCTGCCGGTCCCTGGGTGGACGCAGTACGGCTAATGGAGGACGCGCGCGCGCAGCCGATGGCTCGGCTCAGCAAGGGGGCGCATCTCGTCCTCGAGCCGCCCGAGGACTGGCCTTGGCAGGCCGCCATCACGACACCACTGTCGGGCGGTCGGGTCAGCTTCGCCATTCCCTGGGAAGGGATGCTGCTGTTGGGCACCACCGACACCGACTACGAGGCCGATCCGGCAGCGGTCAAGGCCGAACCCGAGGACATCGACGAGATCCTGAGCGAGGCCTCCACCTCCTTGCCCAGCGAAGTGTTGGCCCGCGACCGGATCCGCTACACGTTTGCTGGTCTTCGGGTGTTGGCTCGAAGCGAAGGAAGCACCGCGGAGACGCCCCGCGAGGAGGTGATCCGGGTGGGGCCGGCGGGCATGGTCTCAGTGGCGGGCGGCAAGCTGACCACGCACCGAGAGATCGCGCTCAAAGTCCTCCAGCACCTGGAGCCTTTCCGGCATGCCCGGCTGACCTCAAACCCTCTCCCCGGCGCCGGGCCGCCACCTCTGCGACCTGCAGAGATGGCGCCCGACGTCTGGAAGCATTTGACGCATCTCTACGGTGACGAAGCGCCGCTGGTAGTCCACAGTGGCCGGTTGGAGCGGATCCATCCCCACGGCACCGACATCTGGGGTCAGGTGGTTCATGCCATCGATCAGGAGTGGGCGGTGACCGTGGACGACATCGTGCGCCGGCGGACCACACTGCAGATCCGGGGGCAGGCCAGCCCGGAAGTCCGGGAAGCGATCGGCCAGATGCTGGCCAGCGCCGGCAAAGTGCAGGTTGTCGGATGAGCACCGGGCGTAGAGGAGTGAGGGCGCGATGAGCCTCGGCTACGAGCGGAACCTGTACATGCTGGCCTTCGACCATCGGGCGTCCTTTCAGAAGGGTCTCTTCGGCGTCGAGGGCACCCCGTCCTCGGAAGAGGCAGCCCGGATTGGCCAGTCCAAGCAGATCATCTTCGAGGGCCTGCGCCGGGCTGTCGAGGAAGAGGCTCCGAAGGAGTGGGCGGGGCTGCTCGTCGATGAGCAGTTCGGCGCCAAGGTGGCCCGGGCGGCCAAGGAAGAGCGTCTGACCCTGGCCATGCCGGTGGAGAAGAGTGGACAGGAGGAATTCGACTTCGAGTTCGGCGCGGACTTCGGCGCTCACATCGAGGCCTTCGACCCCACCTTCACCAAGGTTCTGGTCCGCTACAACCCTGAGGGGGACCAGGCCATGAACCAGCGACAGCTGACGCGGCTGAGGCAGCTGTCTGAGTGGCTGCGCGGCCGCAAACGCAAATTTCTCTTCGAGCTCCTGGTGCCGCCCGAGCCGGCGCAGCTGAAGTGGGTGGACGGCGACAATTACCGCTACGACCTGGAGCTGCGGCCCGGGCTAGTGGTGCGCACCATCGAAGAGTCACAGTCGGCAGGTGTCGAGCCTGACATCTGGAAGATCGAGGGCCTTGATCGACGCGAGGACTGCAAGCGGGTGGCGGTGCAGGCTCGTTCCGGAGGCCGGGACCAGGTGAGCTGCATTGTCCTGGGCCGGGCGGCCGCCGAGGAGCGCCTCGTCCACTGGCTGCAGCAGGGTGCCGGCGTGCCCGGCTTCGTCGGCTTCGCGGTCGGTCGGACCATATGGTGGGACCCGCTGAAGAGTTGGGTCGCGGGCAAGACCGACGCTGAGAGCGCCGCCCGGACGATCGCCGGCAACTACGGCCGAATGGTCGCGGTTTATGAGGCGGCGGCCACTGCCGCCGGCACGGAGGTATCGAGATGATCGTCGCCATCGCCGCGGATCATGCCGGCCTGCCCCTGCGCCAAGCCGTTACCGACGTGGTCTCCGCCGAGGGACACGAGCCGCTTCTGCTGGGACCCTCTGATGGCCGGCCGGTCGACTATCCGTTGGTCACCCGATTGGTGGCGGACGCCATCGCCACCGGTCAGGCAGAAAGAGGGATCCTGGTCTGCGGCAGCGGAGCGGGTGTCACGGTGGCTGCCAACAAGCTGCCTCTGATCCGAGCCGCCTACGGAACCGACCACTACACAGCCG
>JALZAW010000510.1 GCA_030948155.1 Candidatus Dormiibacterota bacterium
GCTGAGGGCCGAGAAGTGGTGAAAGGGCGCGACAGCGATCGCGTAGACGAAGAGGCCAACAGCGATGGAAGGCGTCCCGACCAGCACGTCCGCGGCGAGCCGGATGCCCCGGGGTAGCTGACCGCCGCCGTACTCGACCAGATGGATGCCCCCGACCACGCCAACGGGGATGGCCAGCAGCGACGCGATGCCCACCATCACCAGCGTTCCCATCAGCGCGTGGGAGACGCCCGCGCCCGGGATGCCCACCGGCCTCTCCACATGCGTGTAGAAGTTGGCTGACAGGGCGGCCGGCAACCCGTTGGTCACCGTATGAAGGAGGACCAACGCCAGCGGCAGCAGCGCGATGGCGGCCATCAGCCAAACACCTCCTCGCGCCGCGGCGCTGAAGAACAGGCGCCGGCGGTTCCGGGTCACGATAGCTGTCTGCCTGTGTTGCGGACGAGGAGCAGGGCGAGCAGATTGATGACCAGGGTGAGCAGCACAAGCACCAATCCCAGCTCCAGCAGGGCGGCTGTATAAACCTGGCCGGTCGCCTCGCTGAATTCGTTGGCGATCACACTGGCCAGCGTGTAGGCGGGGCCGAACAGCGAGGCCTGAATCACTGGCGTGTTCCCGATCACCATGGTGACAGCGATGGTCTCGCCCAATGCGCGGCCCAGGGCGAGCACGGTGGCGCCGAAGATGCCCGCCCGCGCCGCGGGCAGCACGACCCGCCAGACCGTCTCCCACCAGGTTGCGCCGAGTGCCAGGCTCGCTTCCCGGATGCCGTTCGGCACAGCCTTCAGCACCTCGCGCGAGATGGAGGCGAGGGTGGGCAGGATCATGATCGCGATGACTATGGAAGCCAGCAGCAGGCTGGTCTGGCGAGCAGGTCCGGCGAAGAGCGGAAAAGCGCCTAGCCGTAGGGTCAGCGGCTTGCTCAGGTGCTCAAGCAGCCAGGGCGCCAGCACGTAAAGACCCCAGATGCCGTAGACCACGCTAGGGATGCCTGCGAGCAGCTCGACGCCGAGACCCAGCGCTCCGCGCACGCGCGGTAGCCCGGGTTCGGCTAGGAAGAGTGCCACTCCGACCCCCACCGGCAGAGCCATCAACAGCGCCAGCAGGCTGGTCGCCACGGTTCCATAGAGGAAGGGCAGGGCGCCGAACTCCTGCTTGACAGGATTCCAAGCCCGGCCGGCCAGGAAGCCCAAGCCGAAGCGGTTCAGCGCGGGCTGGGCTTGGAGGACGAGCACCAGCACGATGGAGATGAGGACGACCGGGACCAGCAGTCCGGCCAGCGCCGACCAGTAGCGGAAGCCCTCGGCTGAGCGTCGGCCAGCCCAGCGGCGCAGGCCGGTCCGAACAGCTGTCGCCAAGCCGCTAACGCGCCAGCGGGATGGCCGGCGCCTGGGCGCCGGCCGGCGGCGGTCCACCGCCAGGGCGCCGGTCCAGCCTGTAGCCCGCGCCGCGGACAGTCACTATCTCCAGTGGCACCCGGTCCGCCAGCTTCTCGCGCAACCAGCGGATGTGTACGTCGACGGTCTTGCGGTCCCCCACGAAGGTGTTACCCCAGACCTCCTGCAGCAGCATCTCGCGCGACTGCACCCGGCCGCTCCGGGCGATCAGGTGAGAGAGAAGATCGAACTCGCGGCTGGTCAGATGGACCTCCGCGCCGTCCACCATTACGCGCCGGCCCGGCCGATCCAGGGTGAAGTTGCCCACGGTTTCCTGCTCGGGCTGGCTCCGCTCGCCCTGGCCGCCGTTCCGGCGGCGGAGGACAGCGTGAACGCGGGCCAGCACCTCGCGCACTGAGAAGGGCTTGGTGATGTAGTCGTCAGCGCCTAGCTCGAGGCCGACTATCTTGTCCACCTCGGAGTCCCTGGCAGTGACCATGATGATGGGGGCGCTGCTGGCGCGGCGGAACGCCCGGCAGAAGTCCATTCCGCTCATGCTCGGCAGCATCAGGTCCAGCAGGACCAGATCGGGCCGCAGGTTGTGGGCCGTACGAAGGCCGACGGCGCCGTCACCGGCTTCGCTGACCGCATAGCCCGCACCTTCCAGGCTGTACCGAAGCGTCTCCCGGATGCCTTCATCGTCCTCGACTATCAGGATTCTGTCCATGTGGTGTCCGCCTAGAGACCTGGACCCGAGGTCCGCTGAAGATGCGAGGAACGTTGGTTCCAGGCCATCAGAGCTCCACTACCTGGCCGGACTGCAGGAACACTATGTCCTCCGCGACGTTGGCAATGCGATCGCCTATTCGCTCCAGGTTGTGAGCCACCTGGATCAGCGTCACACAGCGAAGCGCCTCCTGCTCGCGGCCGGCGTCATCCGGCAGGGCAGCCAGCTCTGCAATCAACTCGTCGAAGACACGGTGGTAGAGGCGGTCGATCTCGTCGTCCTTGGCCGCCACTTCAGCTGCGGTGGCGCCGTTCTGCTCGATCAGCGCGTCCAGGATGTCGCGCACCTGCTGGCTGGCCAACTCGCCCATCAGCCCGAACTCGGTACGCAGCGGCCGATGAGGCAGGCCGGCCAGCATGGTCGCGCGCCGTGCGATCCGCACTGCGTAATCGCCGATGCGCTCCAGCTCGAGCGCTATCG
>JALZAW010000511.1 GCA_030948155.1 Candidatus Dormiibacterota bacterium
GGGCTCGCCCTCCCCTTGCAACGCCGCAGGCAGAGCCCGGCTCCGCCGGGCGGTGGGGAGACAAACCCTCTCCGATCACAACGAAAGGCGCGCGCCAGCGTCGGCGGAGGGGTTCTGGAAGGGGAGGGCTCGCCCTCCCCTTGCCTCACAGATCCAGCGCCGAAACGTCCAGTTCGCGCAGGGCCTCGGGCGGCTCCAGGCTGTTCGCCTGGAGGGTCTTGAGCATCGCCAGGATGTACCGCACGCCGGCCAGGTTGACACCGTGCCGCCGGGTGAGCGTCTGGATGGCCTGGAGCTTCATGAGGTCGCGCTGCGAGTAGCGGCGGCGATTGGTCACCGTCCGCTTGGGCTTGATCATGTTCAAGTGCTCGTACATCATCAGAGTCCGAGGGTGGGTCTCTAGGATCTCGGACGCAACGCTAAGCGTGTAGATCGGCTTGTCAAGGTGGATCCCGCCCGCGTCAGCGGCGGAAAGCCGGGGCACCGGGTCGGCTGGAGTCCCACCGGTGGCGCGCTGCTTCACTGCCATTGATCCTCGTCCAACCTGGGAGAAGACTACCGCTTTTTTGGCGAGACTGGATCACGTTGCGTGACAAGTCCGCCCCCCGATATTGCTAGGTGGACCGTGACACGTGGAGGGACGCGCGCCAGCGACGAGCGACGTCACCCGCCCGGGGCAGGAGTGGGCTTGGCGCGAGTCGCCGGGGTCTTCTTGGGCGTAGGTGCCGACGACGAAGCCCAGCTCGGGAGTGGGGGCGCCGGCTGTGAGGCGCTCGTGCCAGGCAGAAGGTAGACCGGCTCCCCGTTGCTGAAGCCCCCGTCAACCAGGCCCGCAGGCGGCGCAAACCACTCGCCGGCGGGAGCGCTCATGGCTCCGAGGGCGTCGCCCATGAAGTTGTGCCAAGCGGGCGCCGCGGCGAACACGGCGTCGAAGCCCTGCTGCATCGGCCGGAAGAGTGAGTCACCGAACCAGAAGGCACTGGCGAGGCTGGGCGTGTAGCCCACCGTCCATGCGTCGGTGTAGTTGTCGGTCGTGCCGGTCTTGGCCCCCACCCGGCGACCCGGCAGGGTGAGCGGGCTGCCTCGACCGAAGATCATGGCCCGGTTGTTGTCATTCGACATCATCGAGGCCAGGATGAACGCGACCCGGGGATCGACCACCTGCTTGGCCGTCTTGGCCGGGTCGGCCTGGAAGATCGTCTTACCGTCCGCGGTGGCGATGGACGCGATGCCGTAGGGCTTGTGGTACACGCCCATCGCCGCGATCGTGGCCGCCCCGGTCGCCTGCTGCAGCACTGTCTCGCCGTAGCCGCCAAGCGTCAGGGAGGGCCCGAAATCAGCGGCCGGCGCGTCGGTCGTGTACCTGTCCGTCGTCGGGTCCTGCCAGTAGGGCGGAGCCCCGACCCGGCGAGCCACGTCGACGACCCGTTCGATCCCGGTCGAGATCTCGACCTTGACCGCCGGGATGTTGAGCGAGTTGCCCATGCAGGCCTGGACGATGCAAACGCCGTGGTAGCGATGGTCGTAGTTGGGCGGCTTGTAAGGCTCGCTGCCGGGCTGGTTCACCGTCAGCGCCGAGTCCACGACCGGCGTCACCATCGTGTACTTGCCGCTCTCGATGGCGGCTGTGTAGGTCCACATCTTGAACGAGGAGCCGGGGTTGCGAATCTCGAGCGCCCAGTTGTACTGGCCGCCGTTGCGGTTCGGGTCAGCGGCCCCCACGAGCGCCGTGACCGCGCCGGTGCGCGGGTCGATGGCGACCATTGCGCCCTGGGTCACGCCGCGGCTCCGGTCCTGGTTGACGTTGTCCACCACCGCCTTCTCGCCCAGGGCCTGGAGCGTGCGGTTGACCGTGGTCACGACGCGCAGGCCGCCCTGCAGCGCCGTCTTCTCACCGTAGTTCTGATAGAGCTGGCGCTCGATCCAGTCCACGAACTGTGGCGCCCCGATCACCTGGCCCTGGGGCAAGAACATGTGCGCCGGCGGGCTCAAGTCCTCGGCGTACGCCAGGTCGGCCTGGACCTCGGTCACGAGGTGCTTGCGGATCATGGCGTCGAGCACCTCGCGCTGCCGGCTCTTGACGTCCGGCCAGTTGCCGAACGGGTTGTGCAGGTTCGGGTTCTGGGGAATGCCGGCCAGCATCGCGGCCTGGGCCAGGTCCAGGTTCTTCGACTCCGTGTGGAAGTAGATGCGGGAGGCGGCCAGCACGCCCTCGGCGGTGTGGCCGTACTGGATCGTGTTCAGGTACATCTCCAGGATCTGCTGCTTGCTGAAGGTGTGCTCCAGCTGGATGGCGAGGACAGCCTCCTTGACTTTCCGATCGAGGCTCAACTGGCTGCCCGTGAGCCGCAGCTTGACCAGCTGCTGGGTGATGGTGGAAGCGCCCTGCGCAGCCTGCTTGGTGCGCCAGTCGATCCAGGCGGCGGAGACGATCCGGGGCGGGTCGATACCGGGCTCGGTCCAGAAGTTGCCGTCCTCGATGGCCACGGTGGCCTCCGGCAGCAGCGTGCCCATCTGGGCGAGCGGCTCGGAGTAGGCCTGCAGCCCCGGTTGGTGCAGGTCGGCCAGGAGCGTGCCGTCCG
>JALZAW010000512.1 GCA_030948155.1 Candidatus Dormiibacterota bacterium
AGGCGCACATGCGCAACCTCAAGATCGGCATACGGTCGATGCGGCAGAACGTCGAAACGCTTTCCGGCGGCCAGCGACAGGGCGTGGCCGTGGCACGGAGCGCATTCGCCCGCCGGCTCGTGATACTGGACGAGCCGACAGCCGCGCTGGGCGTGAGGGAGACCGGCGAGGTCCTGAACCTCATCCGCCAGGTACGGGACCGTGGCCTTCCGGTCATCCTGATCAGCCACAACATGCCCAACGTCTTCGAGATAGCGGACCGCATCCACATTCACCGCCTGGGCCGGCGCGCGGCAGTCGTCACGCCGAAGTCTCACAACATGTCCGAGGTGGTCGCGATAATGACAGGCGCGATGGCCGCATAACGATCGCGGCCGGTGTTCGGTCCAGCCTCGCCGCCGACTGTCAGCCGCAGCTGGCGAAGGCGACGAGGCTGTCCGAACAGCCGCTCTACGAACAGCCGCTCGATGCACTGTCCACGTCCACTGTCGCCTGAATTGAGTTGGTATTTCCGCTCAGGCCGATTACTATGTCTGGGAAGCAACAGACGGCGAATCGTCATCTGATTGCAAGCGGGCAAGCGCCAGCTCGACCGAGGATGGGGAGAGATAGCAATGGCATACGACGGTCCCAGTCGTGGGGGAGGACAGCCGCCGCCTGACAACCCTGGCTACGGCCAGCAGCCACCGCCTGAAAGCCCCGGTTACGCTCAGCAGCCACCTCCGGCTGAGACTACGAGCTACGGGCAGCCACCTAGCCCGCCGCGAGAACGACGGCCAGAGCGCGATCGGGACAGAGACCGCTGGCGCGGGATCATCCCTCTCCTGATAGCGGCCCTGCTGCTCGGAGCGCTCGCGGGCGCTGTCACCGGGCGCTGCGCCGCAGTCTCGTCGTACCCACCGCAGCCTTCGCCGGCCGGGAGTGTGGCATCACCGGCTCCCAGCGGGCCGCCCGGTCCGGCTGGTCCGCAGGGTCCTGCCGGTCCTTCGGGCCCGGCCGGTCCTCAGGGTCCCGCAGGCTCGCCCGGGACGGCCGGCTCGCAGCAGGCGCCCGGCGCTCCGGTGACCGGGGGGCAGTGACGTCCGAGGCGCTCCGATTGGCGGATCGCACTCAGAAGGTCTTGATCGTGGGCGGCGGCCACGCCGGGGTGCGGGCCGCTCAGAGGCTGCTGGCGCGACGAAGGCCGGCGGACCGCCTCGAAGTGGTGATGGCCAGTACGGAGAACGTCGAGCTCTGGCACGGGCTGATGCCGCAGGTGCTTTCCGGGGCGCTCCAGCCGCAGCACGTGATGGTGCCCCTACGCGAGGTCCTGCCCGGGGTGCCCATTCACAACTACGAAGTCAGAGAGCTGGATCTGGCCGGGCGCCGGGCGCTGCTGACGCGAGGAGTCGAGGGCGACGAGATGCATCTGGACTTCGACTACGTGCTGCTGGCGGTCGGGTCAGTCGCCAATCTCGCTCGGTTTCCGGGAATGATGGATCATGCCCTTCCCACCAAGACGATCGGTGACTTCCTCTATCTGAGAAGTCATGTGATCGGGATGCTGGAGTCAGCGGCCGAGCGGTCCAGCGCGGAGGAGCGAAAACAGTTCCTCACGTTCGTCGTGGTGGGTGCCGGCTTTGCGGCAGTCGAGACCGCGTCCGAGGCTGCGGAATTGATCAACAACTCACAGAGGCTGTATCCACGCATCCAGCCTGGTGAGATCCGCATCATCTGCGTCGACCCCGGCGCCCGCATCCTGCCGAGCCTCAACGAGGACCTGGCGGCGCGTGCCGAGAGGCACCTGCACTCGCTCGGCGTCGAGCTGAAGCTGGGAGTCAGCGTGGCCTCCTGCACGAGCACGGAAGTGACGCTCAGCGACGGTCAGCGGATCACGTCACGGACGGTGATCGCGACGGCCGGTACGGGCCCAAACCCGCTGCTCGCCTCCCTCCCGGTGCCCCAGACCAGGGGTCGCATCGCTTGCGACGACTATTGCCGCGTCCCCGGCATGGAGCACGTCTTTGCGGCGGGGGACGTCGCGGCCGTGAAGAATGCCAGCACCGGCCGGCCCTCTCCGCCGATGGTGACCTATGCTCTCTCCCAGGGCGAGTGCGTGGCTGACAACATCCTCGCCGCGGTTCGCGGCGAGCAGCCCGCACCGTACCAGCACATCGGGCTGGGAGAGGTGGCCATAATGGGCCGCGCCTTCGCCGTCGCTCAGCTGAAGGGTCGCTCGTTGGATGGCAGGCTTGCGGCGCTCGCCGGCCGCCTCCTGTTCCTCTCCTACATGCCCAGCTGGCGGCGCCGTGTACTGCTGGGGCTGGACTGGACCGCCACCCGGCTGCTCGGCACCGACGTGACCCGATTCGGAGTGTCGCGAAGCAGCGCGGTCCAGGGGATGCGGTTCAACGCCGGGGATACGATCGTGGGCCGCGGTGAGCTGGGCAACTATTTCTATGTGATCACTGAGGGTGAGGCCGAAGTGGTGGAGCGGGGTTCCGGCGATGACAGGCTGCTCAGACGGCTGGGTCGCGGCGACTATTTCGGTGAGCTGGCCCTGCTCGGAGAGGGGCGGCGTACAGCGACGGTCAGGGCTGTA
>JALZAW010000513.1 GCA_030948155.1 Candidatus Dormiibacterota bacterium
TGCTCGTCGCTCTACGAGCTGGAGGCCAGATGCGCGAGCACCATGCGAACTCACCGATAACGGTCCAGGTCCTGGAGGGCCGCATTCGATTCGATGTCGGCGGTCGGACCCTGGAGCTGGAGCAAGGGCACCTTGTCGGTGTGGCCGAGGTCTTGCCCCATCGAGTCCTCGGCGTCGAGGAGAGCGCCTTCCTACTCACGATCGGGGCCGTTCTCACGACACCTTGAAGTGCCGCTGGTCGGCCAGCTCCCCGTCCCTAAGCCGGCGGCCTGCTCCAATGCCAGCGGACGCCCCCGATCCTCCGTTAGGGAGAGCCGGTTCGTTGACCTTACCTCACGCAGCCTGCCCGAGGCTTAGTGACGCCAGCACCGGCGTGATTTCGCTCATCTCATGCTGAGCACCGCCAGCTGCCCGAAATACGAATCGGCGACCTGGGGGAGCCGGGCTCAGGCGACAACGTGACGTCGACGGTCCCCGACCGACCATCTGAATTGACGACTAGCTTGCCGGAATGATCATCAAGCGTGGACCAGCCCGGCCCCTCGCCATTGAAGGCCACGAAGGTGCCGGTGGTCGAGACGTTGTACTCGCCGGCCCCGACTCGATTGGTCAAGAACTGCAAGTTGTAGTGCTGGCCATTGGGAACCACGGCGAACGTAGCCATCATGCCGGCCGGGCCGGCTGCCGGTGCCGGAGAGCACGACCCTTGCTCCCCGACCACATGAGCGCTCATCGCACCGGTAATCCGGAGGTCAACCCCCGGCCGTTGTGCGCCGCAGCCGAAGAGCAGTCCTGCAACCACAAGGCTCACGGCGGCGCCCGATGCCGTCCAGCGCGCCCGGCGTAACGCCCGCAGATAGTGTGCGTCAGCGACGACAAGGCTTCCGAACTCGTTCACGCGTGCGAGGAGATGCCTGAGAGACACGAGGCCTACTTGCCCGAACACTTGCAGGACATGCCAGGTACGGGACTGGATCCGGTCAGATTGAGAGCGTTGGCCGACCCAGCTCAAGGCATCGGGACCGCTCTGCTTCTTCGTGCGGACCCAGTTCACGGAGAGCTCCGACCCTATCCGCTTCTATCTTGAACGCGCTGCCATCACCGTTGCGTGACGGGAATGGCGCCCTGAGCTCTCCGACAGGCCGTTGAGGACGTCGTCAAGCCAGGCGCGGAAGTGGATCAGCTGACGTCGTCCGTGGCTGATGAAGAAGATGACGAAGAGGGTCTGAAGAGTCAGGGTCTGGACCACGAAGAGGCTGCCCAGATCGCCTGAGCATGGTTGGCGAGGAAGGTGCGCAGGTCTGGCTGGGTGGGCGTGATCGCTGGCGCCGGCGATAGCGGCGGATCGAGCGAGAGCTGACCCGATGCCGAGCTTGAGGAGCTCGCCGCGGATGCGCTCAGTGCCTCAGAGCGGGTTCGCATTGACCATGGTGGCGATCAGCTCCCGAAGCTCTCGGCTCAGTCGCGGCCGGCCTACGTGCTGGCCGGACCGCCAGCGCCAGTAGACCCGCCATCCCTGGCGGTGCCAGCGCAGGACAGTCTCGGGACCGACCAGGAGGAGGTGTCGCCTCCTGTCGCGGTGAAGGCGCCGGACCAAGAGCCAGACGAGGCGATCTCTGGCCTTAAGCCGGGGACGGGGTCGAGATCGGAGGGCGATCTGAAGTTGCTGTCGTAGGAGCAGGTTCTCGAGCACGAGGTCGTGCCGGCTTCGGAAGATCTGGCCGAGGGTAGGGAAGAGGAGGCGGACAAGTTCGAGCATCCCCATAGGCTCGTCGATCCCGCGGCTCGAGTCTTGCCGTCCTACAGCCTCTGGTGCCTCGCTGGGCTAACAGGCCTGCGCGGCTTTGCTGCCGTCCCCGCCCCGGTCCGATACTTGGGTGCGCAGATGTCTGACATCGAGGCGAAAGGCGCTCTGAGAGCGCTGGTCCTGGCCACGCTCGCCTTCTTCACATGCTTCTACGTCTGGGCGCTGTACGGCCCGCTCTCGCCGACCATCCAGCACGACCTCAAGCTCTCTGAAGTAGAGCTGGGCTGGCTGGTCGCTGTTCCGGTCGTGCTGGGGTCGGTCCTGCGCGTCCCCATGGGCGTTCTCACTGATCGCTACGGAGCGCGGGTCACCTTCCCCGCCCTGATGGGCTTCACCGCCCTTCCACTGCTGGCGATCGTAGTCTGGCACACCTCGTTTGCGAGTCTGGTCGGCTTCGGGTTCCTGCTGGGCTTCGCAGGCTCCTCCTTCGCCATTGGCGTGCCCTACGTGAGCCGCTGGTACTCGAAGGAGCGGCAGGGATTCGCGCTCGGCGTCTACGGGATGGGCATGGGTGGCTCGGTGCTGTCGGCGCTGACCGCGCCGACCATCGTCCAGCGCCAGGGCCTGAGCGCCGTGTTCGCGCTGAGCGCCGTGCTGGTCCTGCTGGTCGGTTCAATCTTCCTCATCCTGGCTCAGGAGCCACGCGTCCCCCGTCCTGCCGTGGCCAGCCTCACGGCCCCCTTCAAAGTGTTCCGGACCGAGGCGCGGGCCTGGGCCCTGACTCTTTTCTATTTCCTTGCCTTCGGCGGCTTCGTGGCCATGTTCCTTTACC
>JALZAW010000514.1 GCA_030948155.1 Candidatus Dormiibacterota bacterium
CCACCGCCTGCGAGAACAGCGCCCTGGAGAGCGCCCGCTGCTCGGGCCCCAGGAGCGGGTCCTGGAGCCGGCTGGCCAGCGTCTCCCACTGCTCCGGCGGGTAGATCGTCAGCACGCCGTCCTGTCCTATGGAGATGAAGCTGCCCTCCGGCAACTGGCGCCTGAACTGCGCCGGAATTGCCAGGCGACCCTTCTCGTCCACCCGGACGCGATGGCTGCCCCAAAACATTCATGCGGCCTTCAGCGCCTGCCGCCGGCCCGCGGCCCTGCCGTCGCGGTGGTAGGGAGAAGTGGCGTGGGGGGACTCTGCTGCGAAGGTTGCTGGAACGTGGAGTCTGTCATTTGCTGCATTGTTGGGTAGTTCACCACTTCTCCCCACTAATCACCGCGATTCGCCACGAAGAGTACCCCCAACCGGCATGGCTGTCAACGGGCAAATGGGAAATGTAGGCATGCCCGCAGTGACACTTCGACCAGTGCTGCTGTATGTAGAGTGATCGCTCAAGTGTTCCCCAATATGTGGCACATCAAGCACTAGCTATCGAACAATAGTTTGGTGGGGGAAAATGGGGAGTCTCGGTGGGGAAAGGCTCCCGGCGGGAGCGCGATGGCCCTTCGCCTATCCTTCCCTGCCCTTCCGCGACGTCGAGAGAGTTCTCTTTCCACACCCGGCCGGCGGGCCGGTTCGACCGCCAGCTGTCAGCTGTGGAGCGTCACGGCAAGGTGAGCGCGTCTGCGACCGAGGCGAGGTACTCGATATGGCCGTCGACCGAGTCCAGGCCGAGGCCCATCGTCATCACCGAGACATGACTGCCACCTGCCTCGCGCCAGGCATCGATCTCCGCCGTGAGGTCGTCTACGCCATCGGGACCAACGGCCACATATTTCCGCCCCGAAGTCTTCGGGAAGTAGATCTCGCCGGCCTCGCCGAGCAGGTGACGGAGCAGGGCCGCGAGATCTCCGCGCTCGAGAGCGGGAGCCTGACAAGCCGGATGACCGCCATGTTCAAGATCCGGGAGGCTCGCGCGCTTGCCCAGCTCGGGACAACTCGGGCACCAAGCGCGCGCTGGAGTCCGCTCGTTCCAACCTGCTCGACGCAGTATCGGCAAAGGACCCGCCGTGGTCGTGGTGGCTCGACGAGCCGGAGCTCGTCCACCACACGGGTCAGGCGTTCGCGAGTCTCGGCGTACACGACCGGGCGCTGCGCCTGCTCGAGCAGTTCCCGGCGATCACCTGTCCGTGCAAGATGCCCGCATCGGCACCTGGAAGCGCTCGTGGGCGAGCGGTGGTCAGAAGGCTCCCCATGCGCCGGCCTTTCGGAAGCCGACCAGCATCGCGAGGCCGATTGCGAACTGCACCAGGCCAACTGCCGCCTGGAGGAGCATGTACCAGGTCGGCCCGGCCGAGGGCAGGATTCCTGTGAGTTCGAGAACTGACGCTGGGAGTCGCAAAAGCCCGGCAAGGAAGGCAACCAGGACTCGCCAGAATGTCCAGCGCCAGCGACGGACGACCCCGATGGCGAGCAGTGCGAGGAGGGCGGACAGCGCCACCAGGACGCGATTTCGGCCGGCCGGCTGCCAGCCGGCAGCCTTAACGCACCGTCAAGAACCTCTGGCGCCGCAACCAAGATGCTCACGAGGCTCAGCCACGCCAGAAGGGTGAACCCGAGCACAACCACCTGCGTTCGGTTGATCTTCACGCTGGTGATTCCCCGACTGGTCCCTGCGGCGACGCCACGAGCGAAGCCAGCGGATAAACGCGGCTCAGGTTCACACCAAGCGTGAGCACCACCACACCAGCGCCAGCCAGATTGACAGTGAGTAGCGACCAACTTCGGTCGGCCACCGAATAGCGCGCCATCCCCACCAGCCCTGCCAGGAACGCCACGAAAACCGCCACCGCGTAGTAGAGGACGAGCACTTGGTCCTGGGCACCGGGCGCCACGACTACGGCGCCGGACATCGCCGCGTAGAGCACAACGCCCCAGTACGGCGTGTGGTGACGGTTGGTGATCCGCAGCCAAGAGGCGAGGACGCCGACCACTCGACCGGAGGCCAGCCGGCGACGAGCCAGCGCCCGCAGAAGGGCCGGGCCGGCCTGGAACGAGGAGCTGGCGGCGGCGAGCAGAAGGAGCGCGGTGGTCGCCTGGAAGGCGGCGAAGATCGGTGTGGCGGCCGCGGTGCGGTATTGGCCGGCTGCGCAGGAACACAGCATGTGGAAGATCTCTTGCCGACCAGACTTCCCGGCACTCCTCAGCGCGTGACGAAAGCGACTAGCAGTGTAGCCCTGCCGGCTGCCACTTAAACAGCCTCCGAGCCATAAACGTGCGCCGGTCTCACGAGGATGCGTCGCGGCCGCGGGGGATCGTTCCCAGAGCTTCGCCGCCAACCTCCCCGGCCATCTGCACGCGTGATCGTTGAGGGGTTGTTGAGCCACCTCTTCATAACATCGAAACCGTGAACTTGGTCCACCGCAGCCGCGATTCGAGGATCACTCCTTTCGAAGAGCCGGATGAGCCTGAGGAGGCGCAGATTCAGGCCGGGTTGAAGGACACCTGCGTGGTCGTGGGGGGG
>JALZAW010000515.1 GCA_030948155.1 Candidatus Dormiibacterota bacterium
GGGAGTAGTAGTAGGTGGTGAGGCCGAGGACCAGGCCGAGCGCAGTGATGCCCCCGCCGAAGAGCGTTGCCAGCGGCTTGGCCACGAGGTTGGTGAGCCAGGCGATGCTGACCAGCGCGGTGGTCAACAGCCCGACAGAGTACTTCAGCCAGGTGCCCAGATTCCTCCCGCCAGGAGAGTCGAACCAGCGCAGCCGGTCCAGAGCCAGAGAGGTCAGGATGAAGGCGCCCAGCAGGCCGAAGGCGTACAGGTCGCCCAGGATGCCGGGGTCGCCCCGGCTGGCGGCGACGAGCAAGAGCGGAATCGCGACAGCCATCAGGATCGACCAGTGGGGAGTGCTTCGCCAGCGGTTGCGCTGTTCCAGGAGGCGGGGCAGGAAGCCCATCCGGGAGAGTGCTATGAACACGTGGTAGCAACCGATCACCGCAGTGTTGCTGGCGAAGATCAGCAGCAACGAGGCGCTGACGGCCACGTAGCCACCCACCACCGGCCCGGCTACGTGGGCGCCCAGAAGGGAGACGAACTGGTTGGGGTCGGAGTTCTTGGTGTCGAGCAGGGTGGTTGACCAGAGCGTCAGCAGCGGGCTGGTGACGACCATCGTCATGACCACCAGGGCCATCGCGTGGCCCGCCACCCTTCGCCGCGGCTCCCTCAGGGCGGGCGCCAGCTGGGCGATCGTCTCCAGGCCCGAGAAGGCTAGGAAGGCAGCCGCATAGCCTGTCACGAGGACCAGCGGCGTGAGGGTCGGACCTTCGGCGATCGTGTGAAACGTGCGCACTATCCCGGCCGGACCGAGGGACACGGCCACCGCCAGGACGACAAGCAGCTGGCCGGCCGCGGCGACGACTGCGAAGGCCGCCGAGACGCGCGCGCTGTCCTTGACGCCCAGGAGGTTGAGCGAGCCGAGGACTACCAGAGCGATGATCGTGATGGCCACGACGAGGGGACGCGGGCTGATGGCCGGCACGACTACGGCCAGGTAGAAGACGCCGGATAGGGCGCTCAGCGCCGCGGTCAGGAAGTAATCGACCAAAATGAAGCAGCCGCCCAGGAGGCCGACGAAGGGATGCAGCGCCTGGGCCGCCACGTTGACCACCCCGCCGCCCTCGGGAAAGCGCCAGGCCACCTCGGTGTACTTCAGCGTCAGCAGTATGAAGACGATCAGCGTCATAGCGACGAAGAGGGCGGACCGACCGCCAAATTGGGGAAAAAGGATGCCCGGCGTGTAGTAGACGGAGGTTCCGATGTCAGCGAAAACGACAGCCCAGCAGAGGAACCAGCCCAGACTCCCACCGCGCACCTTCACCCGCCGCTGCGGCCGTGCCTCGACGCTCAGCAGGCAGCCCTCGGCCGTCGGCGTTGGGCTGTCACGTCACTCTGAGATTACGCCCTGTCTGTAGGCGCGAGGTTGACTCGTGTATGACTATGGCGATGTCGATGCCGAACTCGAGTCAGCGACCGCCGGTGAACGTCTACGCGGCCAGCGGCCAGCTCAGCGTGGCTCTGCCCATCCCCGGCGCGCACGCGGATCACACGCACGTGACGGTTGCGGCCGACCGGCTTCGGGTGCTGGCCGAGTGCAAGTACTCGCAGGACCAGCAGCACTTTCTGCAGCGGGAATGGCAGGTGGGCGCCTTCGAGCTGGACCTGGAGCTACCGCAGCGGGTCGACCCAGAGCGCAGCCGGGCGATCTTGAACCTCGGCGTGCTCACTGTGATGGCGCCGATCTCGAACGAAGGCCAGGGCGTGCGCCAGGTCCCGGTCGAGTAAGCCGGGCCGGGAAGCAGGCTCCCCAGTTCAGGCGCGAGCTCCTGCCTTTTCTCGTTCGACCTTTTCGACAGCCTGGTCAGCTGAAGCTTCAGCACCAGCCGCTTCAGCCGCCTGGGTGGCGGTCGCCTTGGCTGTTGCCCGTTCCGCCCCGGCCCCTCGCCGGCGCATCGTCACCCGGCCGTTCAGCAGCGCGCCCTCCTCGACTGTAAGCGCGCCCACCTGAATATCTCCGTTGAGGCTGCCTGAGCCCTCCAGCGTCAGACCGCCGGCCGCAGTAACGGCGCCGGTGACGTCACCCCGCAGGGTGACCCGCTCGGCCGCGAGGCTGGCCTCGACCTGGGCCCCCGACTCCACCCGGATCAGACCCGCGCTGTGCAGCTCTCCGGTCACGTGGCCGTGCACCACCAGATCCCCCTCGACAATGAGCTTGCCTTCCAGCCTCGAGCTGGGATCGAGATAGGTCTCCCGACCCTCGCCCCGCTCGGAAGGGCGGCGGCGACCAGAGTTGTTGTCTTCAGGCATGATCCCTCCTCAGAATTGGCGCTCCCCTGGACTCCCATCCTAGTGAGGCCGGCCGCCCTCCGTCGGCCCTCTGAGCTGACTGCCAAGCTGCCCAATTTCAGTCCGATCTGGCGGAAAAGTGACGTCAGATCAGAGCGTAGGCGGTGATCAGACCGATCCCGATGCGGACCGACGCAGCGAGGATGGTGGCCGGGAGCAGGTGGCGCTGGCCCATCAGCTCTTCGGCGTCCACGCCCACGACGCGGTCAAAAGCGAACAGAGCGGCAGCCTGCGCCAAG
>JALZAW010000516.1 GCA_030948155.1 Candidatus Dormiibacterota bacterium
GCTCATCCCTGTATTCACCGTCGGCGAGAACGTGATGCTGGGTCGCGAGCCTGTCGGTCCCGGCGGCCTGTACGACCATCGAAAGGCCAGGCAGGAGATCGTCGAGCTCACCCGCCGCTATGGCCTCGCGCTGGACCCGGATGCCCGCACCGGCGACCTGCCAGTCGGCCTGCAGCAGCGAGCCGAGATCGTCAAGGTCCTATACAGGGGAGCCAGGATCCTCATCCTCGACGAGCCCACGGGGGTGCTCACGCCGCAGGAGACGATCGAGCTGTTCGCGGTCCTCCGCGGCCTGGTCAAGGAGGGCAGGACGATCATCTTCATCAGCCACAAGCTGCGCGAGGTGCTCGAGATCTCAGACCGCATAACGGTGATGAGGCGCGGCAAGGTCGTCGGCCAGCTTGTCACCAAAGAGACCAACGAGCAGGAGATCGCAACTCATATGGTCGGACGCGAAGTTTTGCTCCGCGTCGACAAGAAACCGGCCAAACCAGGACCCGTCACCTTCCGGGTCGAGGACCTCGCCGCCGCCTCCGACCGCGGGGTGCCGGCGCTACGCGGAATCTCCTTCGAGCTCCATCAAGGAGAGATACTCGGCATCGCCGGTGTCGAGGGCAACGGCCAGAGCGAGCTGGTCGAGGTGCTGGCCGGCACGCGGCCAGCCACCGGCGGGCGCGTCCTGCTGGGAGACCACGACGTCACAGCCGCCAATGCTCGCGAGGAGCGCGAGCTGGGCGTGGGCCACATTCCCGAGGATCGCCGGAGCGTCGGCCTCGTGCTTCACTACACGGTGGCCGAGAACCTGATGCTCGGCCGGCAGCGTTCCGCAGCCTTCTCGTGGCGCGGCGTGGTGCTTCGGCTCGCCGCGATCCTCGATTGGGCCACGCGGCTGGTCAAGGAGTTCGACATCCGCACGCCGGGCATCGAAACGGAGGCGAGCGCGCTTTCCGGAGGCAACCAGCAGAAGATCGTCGTCGCCCGCGAGATGGGCACCAGGCCGCGGGTGCTCCTGGCCTCGCAGCCGACGCGCGGGGTCGACATCGGCGCCATCGAGTTCATTCACCGGCGCCTGGTCGCGCAGCGAGACGAAGGCACCGCCGTCCTGCTCGTCTCAGCAGAGCTCGAAGAGATCACGTCGCTGTCCGACAGGATTGCGGTTCTCTACGAAGGGCGGATCGTGAGCATCGAGCCGCCCGACACACCTGAGGAGCGGCTAGGGCTGCTGATGACCGGCGGCGCCGGCGGACCCGCGAAACCACCGGCCTGAGCCGGGGTTCAACCGCCGGCGGTCACCCGCTGCCTTTTTGTCCTGCCCGAACGTCTGAGGTGTCCGCCGATGAGGTCTCGTGATCAAAAGTTTCCAGCAGCGCGTGCAGCTCTCCGATCCCGCCTAACCTGTACCAGCCGGAACGAGGCAGCGATTCATCTGGCAGGTGCTCGTGATTCCAGGTCACGTGGTAGGGAATATGCACCGCCCTGGCTCCGATCGCCACCACCGGGGCGATGTCAGAGCGCAGCGAGTTGCCGACCATCACGAACTCCTCGGGCTTGATCGCACGACGTTTCAGGAGCGAACCGTACGAATCGACGGTCTTGTCGCTCAGGATCTCGACTCCCGAGAACAGGTCTGCCAGCCCGGAGCGTGCCAGCTTGCTCTCCTGGTCGAAAAGATCTCCTTTGGTGATGAGCAGCAGCGAGTAGCGTGCGCTCAGGTCTAGCAGCGTCTCTTGCACGCAATCGAGGAGCTCCGTCGGCTCGGTGAGCATGCGTTTCCCCCAGTCGAGGATCACCTGTAGATCCGCGGCCGGAATCCGGCCCTCGGTCAACTTGATCGCCGTCTCCAGCATCGACAGCGTGAAGGCCTTGACCCCGTAGCCGTACAGGCCTAGGTTGCGCATCTCCATCTCGAACAAGTGGGCGTCAACGTCGGCGTCTGGCACATGCCGGCGCAGCAGATCGCGGAGCGCGGCCTGTGTGAGATGGAACCGCGACTCGTTGTGCCAAAGGGTGTCGTCGCCGTCGAACGCCAGGACCTTAAGGGACATCGCGTTCGATGATAGGCGGCGCATCCCGTAAGAATGTTCCGGTGGCGGACGTCGAAACCAGCCCTGACACGAGCCGCGCGGGGGATCGGATCATCCTGTCCACGAGCGCCCTGGCCGCTGTCGCGGCCAGCTTCCTGCTCATGGGCGTCCTGGTCGCCGCTTACGGACCCCTGCTCGAATACTTTGCGAAGCGGTTCGCAATCACTCTGCCCGTGGCCGGCGAGGTGTTCATCGCCCACTTTGCCGGCGCATTTATCGGTGTCGTCGTCTCTATCTGGGCGATGGAGCGGACTGCCGGCCGGCTTCCGGTGTGGGCGGCGCTGGGTTGCGTGGGCCTGGGCTGCGCAGGCGTTGCCCTGGCGGCCTCCTGGTCGGTCCTCCTCGCCGGGGCGTTCGTGATCGGCCTGGGGTTTGGCGGCCTCGACCTGAGCTTGAACCAGCTGGTCGCCCACAGTGAGGGGCGCGGGCGACCCGCCTTGCTGAACGGACTCAATGGCGCTTACGGCTTCGGCGCCGT
>JALZAW010000517.1 GCA_030948155.1 Candidatus Dormiibacterota bacterium
CTCTGGGGCTTCAAGCCTGCCACCTACCACGGTCCCCGCGAGGTGGATCACCTTCACCTTGCCTTCAATGGCGCTCGGGGTCCGCTGGGTGTCTGCCTGCGCGAGTCCAATGGCCGCGTCGAGGGTGACGTTCATGGCGGTGACGCCGAGCAGGCCCGCGGCCAGGTGGCCAGGATCCTCTCGCTGGATCTGGACGGCAGTGGCTTCAACGAGATCGGCAGGCGGGACAGAGTGGTCGGCCGCCTGCAAACGGAGTACCCGGGCCTGCGACCTGTGCTGTGGGTCGACCCCTACGAGGCCGCCTGCTGGGCGGTCATCTCGACCCGCATCTCCATGGTGCAGGCGGCTCGGACGAAGGAGCGGCTGGCCGAGGAACTCGGCGGCAGCGTCGAGATACATGGCGAGCTGCACCGCGTTTTCCCCTCACCTCAGAAGCTCCTGGAGAACGCCACTCAGCTGGCCACTTTCCGTGGACTGTTCGGCCGTAAGCCGGAGTACCTGCTCGGCATCGCTCGGGCGGCGCTGGACGGCAAGCTCGACGCTGACCGCCTGCGCTCACTGCCGGCCGAGCAGGCAATTGAACAGATGAAGCAGCTCAGCGGAATAGGTCAGTTCGGCGCTGAGCTGATTGTGCTGAGGGGAGCTGGTGAGCCTGACTTTCTACCGAGCGGTGAACGGCGGCTGCTCAGCGCCATCGCCAGGCTCTACGAGCTGCCCGACCCGCCGCCGCGGCCCGACATCCAGGCGCTGGCCGAGAAATGGCGGCCGTTCAGGACCTGGGTTTGCGTCCTCCTCCGGGCGTCGGCAGCAGGCGACTGAGCCCACGTTTGAGCAACTCGACAGCGGGCACACTCAGATCGAATGGCCGAGTCATCAGCGCCGTCCGACGAGCTTGATCCGGTCAGCCAGTTTCCACTGCTCTATCAGCGCGAGTATTCAGCCGTCTACCGAACGGTCAGAGCGATAGTGCTGGACGCCTCCGAGGCCGAGGACGTGACGCAGGACAGCTTTGCCAAGGCCTACCGAGCTCGTGCCCGCTACCGTCCCACAGCCCCCGTTGGGGCCTGGCTGCACCGCATAGCTGTCAACACGGCGCTCTCGCATCTGCGCCGGAGGCGGCTGTCGCGGCTGCTGCCGGCCCGGCTCTTCCAGCCTGCCGACGACCGCGACTACCTGCGCAGCGAAGCCCGCGATGCCTGCGAAGTGGCGCTGGCCGGGCTCAGTCCCCAGCTCCGCGCCGCCGTGGTGCTGCAGTACTTTCACGACTATTCGCGCGAGGAGACGGCCAGGATCCTCGGCATTCCAAGCGGGACGGTGGCTTCCCGGACGGCCAAGGCGATGGCGCTCATGCGGGCGAAGATGACTTCGCCCGAACAGATCCCGCTGGTCGTAAGTTCTCTGAGCAGACATGGTTGACGAGCACGACGAGCTGCGCCAAGCGTTGAGCGGGGCCATCGGAGCCTGGCACCCCGCGCACGGCCCGGACTTCCGGCATCTGGTTCACCGCGCTCATGCCCCCTGGCGTCAGCCGATCGCCAAAGCGTCAGGCGTCTCGACGGCGATCCTGGCTCTGCTACTTGCCCTGGCGATGCTGGTGGTGATGTTCGGCCCCGCTCTGCCCGACGGCGCCGAGCTTCGCTCGCATCTGGTCTCGGGCCTCTAAGAGCAAGCGAGGCCGCCCTCCCCTCCCGGTCGACAAACGTCCGGGGCAGGTTGCGAGCACCGGCCACAGCCTCGGAATCCCGTTTGATCCTCGACTAGGTTTCGGGCCCGCGCCGTAGCTCGGGCGCCGCCAGAGCCGTGGCCGGCCTGCGCCGCAGCCGGAAACGGTGTGGTTGTGCGGGCTCTTGGATCCCATGTCAGTGAGCGTCAAGCAGGGCGACTCGATCCTGGGTGCGCGATGCCTCGGGCAGCGTGCTGGTCAAGACGCCCAATCTCAAGCCCGGCGACCAGGCGCGGCTCAAGCTCGACCTGCCGCCCGGAAGCTACGTGGACTACTGCCAGGAGCCCGGCCACGAGAGCCTGGGCATGAAGGGAGCCCTGACCGTTCGCTGAAGCCCGCCGCCAAGAGTCGGTCTCACAGGTCACAGCGGCGACAGCCGCTCAGGGACCGCGGGCGCGGGTCGCTCGACGTAAAACTAGGCGGCCGCCTGCCCGTTCCGTCCCCGCCGGCGGCGGGCGCCCAGCATTTCGCCGAAGCCGACGGCGGCCAGTCCCAGCAGCAGGTGCAGGAGCTGTATCGCGAGGTGCCCCGAGCCCGGCATCAGAGAGGTCTGAGTCAGCCCGAGCAGCAGCACGAGAAAGCCCAGGCCGATGGCGCCTAAGCTGAGCGGCAGGCCCCCGCCGGAGGCGATTGTTACCGCCCCCAGCGTCCACAGGCAGGCGACCACCAGGATGCCGAACAGCATGTGCAGGCCCAAAAACGAGTCGGCCGCCAACCTCCAGACGACCAGACCCAGGATCAGCGCCCCCAGGAAGCTGAGGCGCAGCACCTGCTGGGCGATCAGGAAGGCAGCGTTCACAGACCCTCTCCGGCCGGCTTGAAGAGGCCAACCT
>JALZAW010000518.1 GCA_030948155.1 Candidatus Dormiibacterota bacterium
GACATAGGTCTTGCCCATGCGCCGGGCTTCCTCGAAAGAGATCTCGATCACCCGCTTGACGCGGGAGGTGGGGATGATCTGCTGGATGACTATCCGCTCGCTGCGGCCGAGCACCGACTCGATGGTCTGCCTGACCTTGCCGATCTCCACCCCGAGGTTGTTCAGCACCTTTGCCGCCAAACCCTCGCCTTCGCGGAGCAGGCCCAGCAGCAGATGTTCGGTGCCTATGTAGCTGTGATGCGAGCGCTCGGCCTCTTCCTGCGCGAGCGTGAGCACTTTCTTGGCTCGCTCGGTAAAGCGTTCGTACGGATAACCGGCCAATTCAGTTGCTCCCGAAGGGGTTTCTGGCTGCTTTCTACCTCGGAACTATACGCAGCACCTCTCCTCGCCAGCCCCTTTGAAGCGGCCTGGCCGCCGCTCCGCCAGCCCCTTTCAGGTCAGCCGCCGTGCTCCTTGGCCCAGGCTTCGATCAGGGGTCTGGCCAGGTTCGGGGGCAGCGGCTCGTAGTGAGAGAAGGTCGCTTCGAAGGAGCCTCTGCCCTGGGTCAGGGAGCGCAGGTCCAATGTGAATCGCTGCAGCTCACCCTGCGGCACCGTCGCCGTGAGCAGCTGCCAACCGCCGTCGGAATCCGTGCCGGCGATGTGGCCACGCTTGGCGTTGAGGTCTGACATGAGCTCACCCAGGTAGCGCTCAGGCACCCGCACCCGCACCTGCATGACCGGCTCCAGGAGGACTGGCCCGGCCTCGGCGGCAGCTTTCCTCAGCGCCACGGAGCCGGCGATCTGGAAGGCCATGTCGGAGGAATCGACTGTGTGGTACTTCCCGTCCACCAGCCTGACTCGCACGTCGACCATGGGATAGCCGGCGACGGCACCGCGAGCCATCGTGTCCTCGATGCCCTTGCGGACGGACGGCCTGTAGTTGATCGGTATCGCGCCGCCGAAGATCTTGTCCTCCCATTCAAAGCCGGCGCCCCGCTCGGCGGGAGCGGCCTCGATCACGCAGATGGCGTACTGGCCGTGACCGCCGGACTGCTTGACGTGACGGCCCTCAGCGCGAACCTGACGGCTGATCGTTTCCCGATAGCCGATGCGAGGTGGAGCTGTAACCGCCTCCGCCTGGTAGCGCCGCTTCAGCTTGGCCAAAGCGACCTCGATGTGGACATCACCCAGTCCGGCGATCAGCATCTGCTGCGTCTCCTCGTCCCGCACCAGCTGCAGGCTGGGATCCTCCTCCGCCAGGCGGGCCAGCCCGTTGGAGATCTTGTCCTCGTCCCCCCGGCTCCGAGGCTCAATGGCGAGCCGGAACCGCGGCACAGGGAACTGCAAGCTCGGCGCCGACTCCACTGCGCTGCCCAGCATGTCCCCAGTCCTGGTATGGGTGAGTTTGGTGGCCCCGGCAATGTCGCCCGCACAGGCCTCGGTGGTACCGACATGCTCCTTGCCCCGCGGAAAGAACAGCTGGGCCAGGCGCTCGGACGCTCCCCGGCCCCGGTTCTCGATGGTCTGCTCGGACCTGAGACAGCCGGCCAAGATCTTGAAGAAGCTGACTCGACCGAACGGATCGGAGTGAGTGCTGAAGACGAGCGCCGAAGCAGGCCCCTCGAGCGAGGCTGCCGGAGCCGGCAGCAGATCACAGATGGCTCTCAGCAGCGTCCGGACGCCCAGAAGCTTGGTCGCGCTGCAGCAGACCACCGGCGCCACCCGGCCCGTCCGAATGCCGGCGCGTAGGCCCTGCTCCACCTCGGCGTCACTGAGTGTGCCTTCCTCCAGGTACTTCTCCAGCAGCACATCGTTCCCCTCTGCAGCCGCCTCGATGAGCTGCTCGTGACGCTGCTCGAATACCTGTCGCATGTCAGCCGGGATGGGCCCTTCCCGGCCCTGCCCGTCGGGCTGGGCCAGGAAGGCCTTCTGATGCATGAGGTCGATCACGCCGCGAAAAGTGCCCTCAGCACCAATCGGGAGGTGTAGGGCGACGGGTTTGGGGGTGAGCTCGACGCGCATAGCGTCCAGGGCGCCGAAGTAGTCAGCGTTCTCCTTGTCCAACTTATTCACCACCACCAGCCGAGGCAGTGCCCGCTCACTCAGGGTGGTCCAGGCCAGCTCCGTGCCGACGCTGAGCTGGCCTGTCGCCGACGTGACCAAGAGGGCCGCCTCGGCTACCGCCAGGGCGCTGACCGCCTGCCCGGCGAAGTCCAAGAACCCCGGACTGTCGAGCAGATTGACCTTGTAACCATCCAGCTCCGCGCTCGCCAGCCCGAGGTCGATCGAGATCTTTTTGCGCTGCTCCTCCGGCTCGTAGTCGAGCGCCGCTGTGCCGGCGTCAGTCGAGCCCATGCGCGGCAGGGCGCCGGTGGCGTGCAGCATCGCCTCTGCCAGCGTGGTCTTGCCCTCATGGGAGTGACCAAGGATGGCGACGTTTCGGATTTGGTCAGGCCCGAACTGGGGCACGGAGGGGAGTCTACTCTGAGCCGGCGACGGATCTCCCGCGGCACGGCGGCCGGCGGCCCGGGGCGTCCGCGAAACAAGCATCGGGGCAGGAGCCTCCTGGCG
>JALZAW010000519.1 GCA_030948155.1 Candidatus Dormiibacterota bacterium
GCGCCCTGGATGGTCCACGCCCCGCTGCTCAGCGACGCGCTGCCGGCCAGCGCCGGGCCACCGATGTCCGCGCAGTTCCACGGAGAGGAGCAACCGCCGCCGCCTCCGGAAGCGCAGGACCCTGTTCCCCACACGACGCAGGATTGATTGGACGAAAAGGTGCCGTCGGTCTGGACGCTCGCGATGACGGTGTCGCCACCCGTGGTCGATCCGGCATCGCTGTAGCTCCACGAGGCCTTACCGGTGCTGTCGGTGAAGGCTGAACCCGACTTGCCCGAATTCGGTCCGCTCGTCACGCTGAAATTGACCGCGGTGTTGGGGAGCCCCACACCGTCACCGCCGGAGAGGGTCGCGGTCTCGGTGGCCGTCGTGCCCACGGTGAGCGTGGCAGACGCCGGGCTCAGGTTCAAGCCTGCGGCGACGCCGCATGGGGCCGCACTCCCACCACAAGCGGCCTGGCTGCGTGTGGCAGCACCTATCGCCTGCCACTGCACCGACTCGTTCTGGTGGGTCGGGCACCACCCCGAATCCACGCCGCCGAAGACGCCGTTGACCGACCAACCGGTGTCCAGCACGTGCCCGCTGTCGGTCAGCGTGGTGGTCGTGGCGCCGATCGTGAGCGCAACCGTCGGTGGAGTGGTCGCAGGCGTGCAGTTGCCATGCGGCGTGTCGCTGCTGTCGAAGTTGTCGAAGCTCGACTGCCTGGCCGGCGGTGGCGGGTTCTCGGCCAGGATGACGCTCTGGTGCGAGGGCACTGTGAAGCTGCCCCAGATGTTGTTGTACAGCTTCCCGCCGGTCTGCCCGGATCGAACGTTGACCGCGACGTTGGCGACGGTGATGGGGCCGTCCGTGGGGTTGTCGAGCCTGATGGCGCCCGTGTCATAGCACAGCGCCCTGGGCACGGAGCCGCACTCCGACGCCTGCGGGTTGGGGCTGCCGAGAAATTCGGTATTGGGCGCACCATTCCACGGCGTTGGGAACCACCTGGGCACGCCAGGTACGTTCCCGATGTTTTCGGCGTAGGCCACTGAGACGATGAGGCCACCGGCTGTCGGCTGCTGTGACGCGACGGCTTCGATGCCGTTCCCAGTGATCGCCGCCTCCACCATGGCAGCGACCAGGATGCCGATTACTGCCGCAGACCGCATACGTTTGCTGTGTTGCATTGTGACCCCCGATGCCCGCTTGCTCGCACATCCATCTGGCGAGGCCGGAGAGTATGACACGCCCGCGGTGTGACCGCAATTCTGCGAACGCACGCTCAGCTGAGCGGCTGCGGGTCACAAATGTCCGCTTTGCAGACGCGCGGCGCCCTGCTACACTCCCCGCTGCTTCGGTTGTGGTCGCCGCTCTGGCGACCTGGGTGATCCGGGCGGGCTGGGGGGACGTCGTGTAACAGAGGTGAATTGAAGTCACCATGACATCGCATCGTGCGAGCGTGCGCCGCTCGCTGACACTGTTGCTCATGTTGATAGCCACCGCTCCGGCCGCGGTGGGGATGGGAAAGGTGGCGAGCGCCGCCACCACGGGTCCCGCCGCCGCGTCGAGCCCGGTGCTGCCGCCCGGATTCACAGCGACGAAGCTCGCCGGCGGCCTCAAGGACCCGATAGCCGTCACCTTCGCCCCCACCGGCGAGATGTGGGTCGCGACCCAGCCGGGCGGCATCTATCGGATGAGCAACGGCAGCCTGCAGACGGTGGCGGCCCTCCCGGTGGACTTCACCGCGGAGCTCGGGTTGATGGGCCTGACGTTCGATCCGAGCTACGCGAGCAATGGCTTCATCTACGTGTCGTACGTGACGACCAGGGCGTTCAGCCGGCTGTCCAGATTCACCGTCGCCAACGGCACCGCAAACCTGTCCAGTGAGAAGGTGCTGGTCGAGGGCACCCAGCAGCAGACCCAGTTCGGGCCCGGCGAGGCCGTTCACGTCGGCCCCGACGGAAAGCTGTGGTGGTCGGTCGGGAGCAACCCCTATCCCTGGGGCAACGGACAGGCGCTGACCAACATCTACGGCAAGGTCATCCGGCTCAACCTGGACGGTACCGCGCCTTCGGACGACCCGTTCACGGGCGTGCCCGGCGCCGCAACGGGAATCTATGCCTGGGGGCTGCGCAACCCATGGCGGACCACCTTCCTTCCGAACGGCAAGATGATGGTTGCGAACACGGGTGAGAGCACCTGGGAGATGCTCGACACCATCGAGCCGGGGGGCAACTACGGCTGGCCGTTCTATGAGGGCAACTGCGGCAGCTGCGGGTACGTCAATCCGGTGTACTCCTACGGTCACCTTCCCGCGGACGGGGCGATCTCGGCAATCGCCGCCTACACCGGCAACAAGTTCCCCAATGCATATGACCACGTCGTCTTCGTCGGAGACTACAACCGCCGGGACATCCACGCCGTGACGTTCGATCCCACCTACCAGACGGAGGTCTCTGACAACGTCTTCGCCTCGAATGTGGGAACCATCGCCGACCTTACCGAGGGACCGGACGGCAACCTCTACTACGTCGGCGTGTTCGAGGGTAACGTCTGGAAGATCGCGGCCAC
>JALZAW010000073.1 GCA_030948155.1 Candidatus Dormiibacterota bacterium
CCCTTTCTCAGGTCGTCTGGCGCCGCGGGCTCGTTCGACCCAGCGGCAGCCTGAGGCAGTATCTCCCGGAGACGCTCGGCGATATGGGCCGAGTACTCGATGGAGGGATCGAGCTCAAATCGCAGCTCGGGCGCTACCTTGAGGTTTTCCAAGCGCCGGCCGAGCTCACGGCGGATCACGCCGACGGCGCTGCGCAGCCCGGCTAGAGAGGAGCGCTGCTGCTCGGCATCGCCCAGCACGCTCACCCGAACCCGGGCCGAGCGCAGGTCGGCCGACATCCTCACCCGGGTGATGCTGACGAACCCGATCCGCGGATCTTTGAGATCGCGGCGGATGATGGCCATGATCTCCTCCTGAAGCTGGCCGCCGACCTGCTCGGCGCGGTGGCTCACCACTTCACTGGCCTCGGGCCGGCCGGCCTATCCCTGACACCGGTGTTTGCGTCCGGGCAACCGGACACAGTCCACTAGATCTCTTCCAGTTCGAGCCGATAGGTCTCCAGCGCGTCCCCGGCTTGGAAAGCGTCGAAGCCCACTAGGCCTACACCGCACTCCTGGCCTTCGGTCATCTCGCGGACGTCGTCCTTGTAGTGCTTGAGCGAATTGATCTTTCCCTCCCAGACCTGGTCCCGGCCGCGGAGCACCTTGGCGAGGCCGTCCCGGGAAACCTTGCCCTCGACCACCCGGCAGCCGGCGATGAGTCCCAGCCGAGGGATCCTGATCGGCATGACCACCTCCAACCTGCCCTCGCGCACCTGGCGGTAGGTGGGCTCGCGCAGCCCCTTGGCCGCCCGCTCTACGTCCTCGGTCAGCTGATAGATCACGTCGTAGTACCGGATCTCGACCTTTTCCCGCTCCGCCGCGCGCTCCGACGCGGGCGTGCTCTTGATGTTGAAGCCCAGGATGATGGCGCTGGATACCCCTGCCAGCAACACGTCGGGCTCATTGACGGGACCGACGCCCTGGCCGACCACCTTGATGTTCACGACCGGGTCCTCAATCTTCTGCAGTGCGCTGAGGACCGCTTCCAGGGTGCCCTGCGCATCCGCCTTGACCACGAGGTTGAGATCCTTGACCTCGCCTTCCTTGGCCCTACGCGCCAGCTCTTCCAGCGTGAGCCGGGGAGTGCCGCTGACGGCGGCCTCCTGGGCGCGCTTGTCCTGCAGCTTGGCCAGGGCGATCTGGCGGACCGTCTTCTCTGAACCCGCAACCTGGAAGATGTCGCCGGCGCTGGGTACCTCCGACAGACCGCTCACCAGCACGGGGGTGGCTGGGCCGGCCTCGCTCACCGACTCCCCGCGGTCGTTGCTCAGAGCGCGAACGCGGCCGTAGATGTGGCCGCAAACGAAGGGATCGCCAATCTTCAGCGTGCCGTTCTGGACCAAGATGGTGGCCACCGGGCCGCGCCCTCGCTCCAGATTGGCGTCCACCACCGTCCCCAAGGCCGGTCGGTCAGGATTGGCCTTCAGGTCCAGGATCTCGGAGGAGAGGATGATGGTGGTAAGGAGGTCGCCCAGGCCCTCACCCGTGCGGGCCGAAACGTGAACGCATTCGTGCTCGCCGCCGTAGTGGCGGGTGACCAAGCCTTGCTCAGCCAGCTCGGCGTGGACGCGATCCACGTTGGCGTTGTCCTTGTCGATCTTGTTGATGCCCACGACTATCGGTACGTCGGCGGCGCGGGCGTGCTGGATGGCCTCGACTGTCTGGGGCATCACTCCGTCATCGGCGGCGACCACGAGCACCGCCACGTCAGTGACAGAGGCGCCCCGAGCGCGCATGGCTGTGAAGGCCTCGTGACCTGGCGTGTCGATGAAGACCACCTTCCCGCCCTCGGCCGTCTGCACCTTGTACGCGCCTATCCGCTGTGTGATGCCGCCTGCCTCGCCGCCGGCCACGTCGGTCTTGCGGATGGCGTCAAGGATTGAGGTCTTGCCGTGGTCGACATGGCCCAGCACAGTGACTATCGGTGACCGCTCACGCAGCTTGGCGGGATCCTCGTGCTCGACCGAGAACAGTTCTTCCCGGGTGGTGGTGACCTCGCCCCCGCCGCCCTCAGCCTCGGTCTGGACCAGGTCCTCGGAGGCGATCGGTTCGACCTTGTAGCCGAAGTCGTCGGCCACTATCTCGGCGGTGCCAAAGTCGAGGGCCTGGTTCAACGTTGCCATGACGCCGCTCTGAAGCAGCTTCTTGATGATCTCAGGCGGCGGCACCGCCAGCTTGTCGGCCAGATCCTTCACAGTGATCGCCGGTGGCAGCACGATTGTGCGCTCGCCGTTGACCGGCACCGGGCGCGAAGCTGTGGTGGTGGTGCGGAACTGGCCCCGGGCCGCGTCGATCGCCTTGGGCATCAAGGGAGCCGAGGGGTTGCGGGTCAGCCGACGCTGCTGGAGGAAGTTGAGCAGCTCCTTGTGGCTGATGTTCAGTTCGCGCGCGAGTTCGTGTGCTTTCATCTAGTGTCCTGTCTCAGAGGTTCGGCGAGCAGATTGTGGCAGGCAGCCGGAGGCTGCCGCTCCAGGCGAGGAGGCGAAGGAAGGGGTGGAACTAGGAGGAACGCATCTTAGATGCGTGACGACGACGGTACGGGCCCCATGACGCACGCATCGTCGTCTGGAGCCGCAAGATGCCGACGAATTTCTGAGACAGGACACTGGGAACAGTTGATTATGCCCAACCCAGGGCGCCGCCAACCTCAGCGCGCCGCGGTCGGGCCCAGTTAGAGGCAACTACGGTCACCGCCGGCGAAGGAGCGGCAACACCTCTTCCGCCACGCGCTGGATGACCTCGCCCTCGAAGGCGTTGGGCATGGAGACGAGCAAGTAGTCGACGCCCGCATCGAGTAGGCGTGACAGGTGCTCGGCGACCTGCTCGGCAGTGCCGTGGCAAAGGAAGTTGTTGCGCATGGTCGCCTCGTCGGCCCCTGTTTGACGGGCCGTCTGCTCCCAGACTCGGCGCACCTCCGGCTCATCGCCCAGGATCACCGGGGAGTGGCTGGACTTGATGATCTCATCGTAGTTCCGGCCGACTGTTTCGCAGTGTCGGCGCAGGACTTCCAGCTTGTGGCGGACCACCTCCGGCGTCGTTCCGATGTTGCAGGCGTCGCCGTACTGGGCGACCAGCTTCAGCGTGACCTTCTCGCCACCGCCGCCGATCCAGAGCGGCGGATGCGGCTTCTGCACCGGCTTGGGCTGGTTGATGGCTCCCCTGACCTGATAGAAGCGACCTTCGAAGCTGGCTCTGGGCTCAGTCCACATCGCAGCCAGGACCTGGACCGACTCCCGCAGCATCCGAAGCCGGTTGGGCATCTCCCCGAACTGGTAGCCATAGGCGTTGTACTCGTGCTCATACCAGCCCGCGCCGATGCCGACGATGAGCCGGCCGTGGCTCATCACATCAATGCAGCTGGACATCTTAGCCAGCAGCGAAGGCGGCCGGTAGCTGTTGCAGGTGACCATCTGGCCCAGCCTGATGGTGCTGGTGTCTCGGGCCAGCCCCGCCATGCTGGTCCAGCACTCGAACGTGGACTCCAGCTCCGGCGTCGGCACAGTGTGGAAGTGGTCGAAGAGCCAGAGCGAGTCGTAACCAGCTCGCTCAGCTTCGCGAGCGCAGCGAACCATCGTTTCGTACTGTTCGATGGGATCTTTCAAATCGACGAACTCGAGCTTCCAGCCCTGAGGCACGAAGACGCCATACCTGACTTCTCGGCTCACTGCCCTCCTCCACTTTCATCTGTTCTTCTGACGGCGGCCAGAGTTGGCCAGAGGACCTCGTCCACTCTTGCCTTGAGCGCGCGCTCCAGCGCCCGGCGCTTGCGGGCTTGGGCCAGGCAGTCCGGCTCCGGATGGAGGTAGGCTCCGCGGCCCGGAGCGCGCCCTTCAGCGTCGTGGCCGGCTGTGCCATCCGGCAGGCGCACCAGCCGGATGAGTCCCCGCTTGCCGGCCTCCTGGCGGCAGGCCACACAGGTTCTGACAGCCTCTCTGCGCGTCATGCCTGGATGTCGATCCGCCAGCCTGTGAGACGTGCTGCGAGGCGGGCATTCTGGCCGTCTTTGCCAATGGCCAGCGAGAGCTCGCCCTTGGCCACCCTCACGTGCGCAGTACGGCCGTCGGGGTCGAGTTGGACCTCCAGGACCGCTGCGGGGCGGAGTGCCGACGCCACGAATCGCTCGGGTTCCGTGTGCCAGGTCACTATGTCGACGTGCTCGCCACCCAACTCTTGAAGCAATGAGCGATGCCTGACCGCCTTGGGCCCAACGCAAGCGCCGACCGGATCGATCCCGGCTTCGCCGCTCGCCACCGCCACCTTGGTCCGCAGTCCGGCGTCCCTGGCGATTGACTTGATCTCGACCACACCCACCGCTATCTCCGGCACCTCCGCCTCCATCAGCCGCGCCACGAACATCCGGCTGGCCCGGGAGACAAGAACCTGCGCGTGCTTGGGCGAGGGCAGCGAGTCCAGAACCAGGACAGTCAGCGGCCGACCGACGACCAGCGGCTCGCCCGGGATCTGCTCCTCGGGCGGCAAAAAGCCCTCCACCTTGCCCAGATCGACGAAGACGTTGCCGCCCGTCATTCGATCGACGAAGCCGCTGGCCAGCCGGCCGCGATTCCGGCTCATGTCGGAGAGCGCGCGATCGCGCTCCAGGTCGCGCAGCTTTCTCAAGACGGCCGTCCTCGCTGTCTGGGCGGCCAGGCGCTTGAAGTCGTCCACTGGAAGCTCCCGCTCGACCACCTCGCCGGCGGCGTCGACGAAGCGCTCGGAGACCGACAGTTCAGCCGTCGCGGGATCGAGTCGGACGGTCACGGCGCCCTCCGGCGGAAAGGCCCGCTGATATGCCATCGCGAGCGCCCCCTCCACAGTCCTCTGCAGTTCGCTCATAGGCACGCCCACGTCGCCGCTCAGCTGTTCAAGAGCGTTCAGCAGGTTCTCGGGCGCTGTGCTCACGGGCGCTTCAGGGAAGCCACGAGCCGAGTGGTGATGACCTCCGGCCAGGGCAGCCGCAGCGGCTCGCGCTTCGCCACCGCGATCTCGATGCCGGTGTCATTCACAGCCGCCAGCAGACCCTCGATCACGGCTTCGCTGTCGCCCAGCCGGTAGCGGGAGTTGACGGTTCGGCCGACATGCCGTTCGTACTCCCTCCGATCTCGCAGCTCACGCTCCGCGCCGGGTGAGGAGATTTCCAGCAAGTAGCGCTCGTCTATCAGGGCTGCCTGGTCGAGCAGCGGCCCGGCCACCCGGCTCACCGCCTCGCAATCGTCTATGCCGACAAAGCCTTCCGGCTTGTCGATGGCTATTCGCAGGGTGCGACCGCCTTGGCCGGTGCGCTGCAGGCCGTAGATGCTGTAGCCCATGTGCTTCAGCGTTGGGGCGAGCAGGCTTTCGATCTCAGCCAGCGGCCAGGTGGTCATATGGGATTCTGCCCGGGCAGCTGTGGACTTGCAGTCCCTACCTGACCGGTTGGAGTTTTCGCCAGACGACGAGCAGCTGGGAGGCGTTGAAGATCGAGCTGTAAGTGCCGGAGAGGATGCCTATCAGGAGCGCCAGGACGAAGCCCTGGAGCGTCTGGCCGCCGAAGAGAAGCAGCGCGGCAAGAACTAGCACAACCGTGAAGCTGGTGATGATGGAGCGGGCCGCAGTCTGCAGGATGCTGAGGTTCACCACCTGCTCGAAGGTCAAACGGCTGGCCCCCAGCCGGTCGGAGAGGACCAGGTTCTCGCGAATCCTGTCAAAGACGACTATCGTGTCGTGAACCGAGAAGCCCACGACTGTCAGGGCGGCGGTCAAGAAGAGGCTGTCGATCTCCCCTATCCGCAGGTGCAGCACCTTTCCCAGGATGGAGAAGATGCCGGTCAGGAGAAAGACGTCGTGCAAGAGCGCCAGCAGCGCGCTGCCGCCGAACTGAAAGCCCGCGCGCCAGCCGCCCCTCACCCGCCGGAAGCGGAAGGCGAGATAGAGCAGGATCAAGACGGCGGCGGCCAGAACCGCCAGCAGGGCAGAAGTGACTATCTCCCGTGCGACTGAGGGGCCTACCTGGTTGGCTTGGATCTGGCTCCGGTCGATCGGCGCCACCTTGCTGTCCAGGTCGTCGACTATCTTCTTCTGTTGGGCCGGGTCGAGCGCTCGAGTGCGGACAATGTAGGTGCCGTTGGCGCCCTTCTGAACAGTGCCGTTGACATTCTCGGAGGCGACCACAGCCTCCACCTGGGCTTGGTTCGCGGGCTGGCTGAACTTGAGGAACAGCTCCGTCCCGCCCTGGAAGTCGATGCCCAGCAAGAAACCCTGGGTGAGCATGGAGATGATCCCCGGGATGATGATGAGCAGGGAGATAGCAAAGAACAGGTTCCGGCGGCCGACTATGTCGAGCCGGCGACTCGGGGTGGCGACCGGCTCCCCGGTGACGGCCTCGCCGCTCAGCGGTCGACGGCCGGCTCCCGGCCGGCTAAGCTCGGCCACGGCGGAGGGGGAGCGTGACGCCCATCAGGAAGCTGTGCTCGGCGTTGTGGTTCTCAACCACCAGCGCCATCAGGTTGTGGGTCACGATGATCGATGAGAACATGCTGACCAGCACGCCGAGGAAGAGCGTGATGGCAAAGCCCTTGACAGGTCCGTTGCCGGCCAGGTAGAGCAGCCCTGTCGTGATCAGTGTGGCTGTGTTCGAGTCCCGGATCGCCGGCCAGGCGCGGCCGACGGCGGTCTCGACGGCTGCCCCCACGGAAACGCCTGAGCGCACCTCCTCCTTGAAGCGCTCGAAGATGAGGACGTTGGCGTCCACCGCCATGCCGACGCTCAAGATGAAACCTGCCAGGCCGGCCAGCGTCAGCGTGACCGGGATCATCTTGAACACCGCCAGCGTCAAGCCGGCGTAGAAGAGCAGAGCCACGCTGGCGACCAGCCCGGGCAGGCGATAGAAGAAGATCATGAACACGATCACTATCAGTAGGCCGAGCACCCCTGCCGCGAGGCTGCGCCTGATCGAGTCGGCGCCGAGGGTTGCCCCCACCTCCGTCGACTGAATCACCTGGAGGTTGCCAGGCAGGGCGCCCGAGTTGAGCAGGATGGCGAGATTCTTGGCGCTGTCGGCGCTGAAGTTGCCGGTGATCTGCGACTGGCCGCCGGTGATCGGCTGGAGGATGCGTGCGTCGACCAGCAGCTTGCCGCCCTGGTCGAAGGACCGGTAGAGGTCCGCCGCTCGCTGATCCCAATGGCTGACGTCGTCCTGAGTCAGGTTCAGCCAGTTGGTGATCCGGTGTTGAGGGCAGTCGGTCGCGCCGTTGGGACAGGTGGCGTTGAAGGCCTCAGTCGAGAGCTGGCTGAAGATGGCGGCGCCCTGCGAGTTGTAGGTGACATTGATCACCCACTGGTTGCCGTTCTGAGCGTCCAGTGAGGCATCGGCCCCGGTCAGCATCTCAGAAGTGAGCGACGTGATCTGGGGCCGGTAGCCGGGAAAGGGGGGGCCCTTGACGTTCGCGTCAGCTACCCACTTGGTGGTGACGAGCCGTGCTGTGTTGCCGATGGTGGCCTGGGCCTTGGCGGCCGAAACGCCGGCCAGCTGAACCTCGATGCGGTCCCTTCCGACCGGGTTGATGACGGGCTCGCTGACGCCAAGTTTGTTGATTCGCTTGGAGATGACGTCGATCGTGTCCCGCTGCACTTGGGTCAGGTCGCGGCCGGGCGGAACGTCAGTGATCTGCAGCAGGAGGTCGGTGCCGCCCTGCAGATCCAGGCCGCGATGAATGTAGACCTGGTTGCCGAGGAGCTGGGGTGGCATGCCGCTCACCTGCCCCGTCAGCGGCTGGCGGTTGAATATGCGCTGGATGTAACCGGCGCCATCGACGGCAATCGAGAGGATGAGCAGGCCGACCACAAGGAGGCGGACCGGCCAGGACAGGAGGTAGTGCAAACCTGTAGCAGTTTATCGACGCTATCCCGGCGGTAGACGGACTTGGGTTCCTCGCCGCCCGTCGACGACCTTGGCCGCCTAGGGGCGACCCCACCTTCTCTTCTAGAGCAGCGTCTGCTGAGCCGGGTTGGCGGCGGGTGGCGTGAGCCCGAGGTGCTCGTAGGCGAGCTGGGTGACGACGCGCCCCCGAGCCGTGCGGGCGAGCAGCCCGCACTGGATGAGGAAGGGTTCGTGCACGTCCTCGATGGTTTCCGGTTCCTCGGCCAGAGAGGTGGCTATGGTGTCCAGGCCCACCGGTCCGCCGCGGAAGTTGTGGATCACAGTTTCCAGCAAGCGTCGGTCGAGCGCTTCCAGGCCGAGCCCGTCAACATCCAGCATCTCCAGCGTCCTGGTGGTGACTTCCTGCGTTGCCACTCCCTCCGCGCGGACCTGGGCATAGTCACGCACGCGGCGGAGGAGGCGGTTGGCGATGCGCGGCGTCCCTCTCGAGCGTCGAGCGAGCTCGGTGGCAGCAGAGGGCTCGATCTTGAGTTCCAGCAGGTGCGCCGAACGGCGCACTATCCGCTCCAGCTCCGGCTCGCTGTAGAACTCGAGTCGAAAGACTGCGCCAAAACGGTCGCGCATAGGTCCGCTCAAGAGACCCTGCCGGGTGGTGGCGCCCACGCAGGTGAAGTGCGCCAGCGGCAGCCGGGCCGAGGTGGCGCCCGCCCCCTTGCCCAGCACGATGTCGAATGTGAAGTCCTCCATCGCCGGATAGAGCGCTTCTTCCACGATCTTGTTCAGCCGGTGGATCTCGTCCAGGAAGAGGACGTCGCGCTCGTTCAGGTTCGTGAGTATCGAGGCCAGAGCGCCGGCGTGATCGATGGCCGGCCCCGACGAGGTCTTGATGCTGACGCCCAACTCGTTGGCGATGATGTTCGCGAGCGTCGTCTTCCCGAGTCCGGGTGGGCCCGAGAGCAGCACGTGCTCCACCGGCTCCCCCCGGCGTCGCGCCGCCTCGATCAAAATGTTCAGGTTGGCCCTGACCTGTTCCTGGCCTATGTAGTCCTGAAGGGTGCGCGGTCGGAGCGTGCGGTCGAGTTGCTCTTCCTCGCTCTGCACTGTCGGATCGACCACGTTCTCAGGGTCGCTCACCTGCCCAGAGCCTTCAAAGCCGCCGCCAGCGCTGCCTGCGCCGCGGGCTCCGCCTGCCAGTCGACTGCTTCCAGACCCTGTTTGGCCTGCTGAGCACTGAAGCCAAGTGAGCGCAGGGCGGTCTCCACCTGACGCTGAGCCTCCCCGTCCGGAGATCCCCGGGGGGTGCTCGGGAGGGCGAGCAGTGCTGCCTCCGCCTGCAGCCTGGGCTTCAGGTCGATGATCACCTTCTGAGCGGTGCGAGCGCCGACGCCGCTGGCCCTCCTGATCGGCCCTACATCGTCGGCCAGGATCGCGCGCTTCAGGACGTCCCGGCTGGCCGCGCTGAGAATGGCCAGTGCCACCTTGGGACCCACCCCATCGACCTGGATCAACATCTGGAAGAGCTCCAAATCCTGCGCGCTGGCAAAGCCGTAGAGAGCCAGCTGGTCCTCACGCACAAC
>JALZAW010000074.1 GCA_030948155.1 Candidatus Dormiibacterota bacterium
CCCCGGTGCCGCCCCGGCCCCCGGTGCCGCCCCGGCCCCCGGTGCCGCCCCGGCCGGGAACGTGCAGAAGGGCGCCCAACTCTACAGCGCGCAGGGCTGCACCTCCTGCCACGGCGCCAACCTGGAGGGGGGCGTGGGGCCCAAGCTCAACCCCATCGTCAAGCTGCCAGGCGTGCCGGACCCGAAGTCACCGGCCTTCCTGGCAGAAACCATCAAGAACGGCCGCAAGGGAGATAGCGGCTACTCAGCCGCCATGCCCGCGTTCGGTGACAAGCTCAAGGAGCAAGAGCTGGCCGACCTCGCCGCTTTCATCATCGACGCCAACAAGAAGGGCGCCGCCGGGCTCTCGCCGTCCGAGCTGGCCAAGAGCAACGTGTTCTGGATCACCACCGTCATCTTTCTCATGGTGCTGCTGACCTGGCTGCTCTCCCGTTACAACATGCGCTGGATCGCCCGGCGCGCCGCTCAGCGGCGATCCAGCTAGTGTCCTGCGCCAGAGGTTCGTTGAGTAGATTGTGGAGGCGCCCGAAGGGCGCGCGCAGTGGGGGCGTGCCGACGACGCGTCGGGTCGCAATTCCGGGGTCCCCGCGAAGCCTGCTTCGGGGGGTGGGTTGACGCTGGCATCGGTGTCCGGAGCCGCACCCTGCCAACTGATCTCTGGCGCGGCACACTTGCACGCTGGCCGCTGAGGTTAGCTGACGGCCAGCCCGGCTGAGACGGCCGGCGGGCCCTCCATGGGGGCTGTCGTTTCCGGGTCCCCTCGACCAGCCCGAGTCCTGGTGCTCTATTCAGACACAGGCGGCGGCCACCGTGCGGCCGCCCGAGCCCTCACCTTCGCTCTGATGGCGCAGTCCAATCCTTGCAGCACGAGCATGTGCGACCCCCTGATGGGGCAGGGCCGGCCGCTGGTCCGCCGCTTGGCCTCCCTCTACCCCACGATCATCAAGCGAGCCCGGCCAGCCTGGGCCGCCATCTACCACGGGAGTAACAGCCGCCCCGCCTTCGCGGCACTTCGGGCCAGCTTCGGACCGCAGGTGCGCGGCGTGCTGCTGCAGACCATCGCCGAAGCCGACCCGGACGTGGTGCTCTCAGTGCATCCGCTTCTCAACCATGTCGCCTGGGCGGCCATGCAGAGAAGCGGCCGCCCGCGCGGGCTGATGACGGTGGTCACAGACCTGGTTCAGCTCCACCGCGGCTGGGCGTTTCCGCGCGCCGACATCGTGGTAGTGCCCACCGAGGAAGCGCAACGGTATGTGATACGTGCCCGCGTGGCGGCCCGCAAGGTGCGCTTGTTTGGCTTCCCGGTGGACATGCGCTTCCGGCCGCCTGAGCCGGGGGAGCCGGCGGCGCTGCGCAGAAACCTTGGCTTGGATCCGGAGCGGCCGACGGTGGTGGTCATGGGCGGGGGCGAGGGCTCCGGGCGCATGTCCGAGCAGATTGCCGCGCTGGCCAGGCGCGAGCGCCCCTGGCAGGTGATAGCCGTCTGTGGCCGCAATGAGCGGTTACAGCGCCGGTTGGCGGCACGCTCCTTCCCCACTCCGGTGCGCGTGTTGGGCTTTGTCGATACCATGCCCAACCTGCTTCGCGCCACGGATCTGGTGGTTACCAAGGCCGGGCCAGGGGCAATCGCGGAGTCTCTCGCCACCGGCCTGCCGGTCATCCTCACCGGCTACCTGCCAGGACAGGAGACGCCCAACGTCGATTACGTGACCCAGCATGGCGTCGGCCTATACGCCCCCTATGCCGGGCAGCTCCTGAGGGCCGCCCAGGGGCTCCTGGGTGGCGATGGCGGACGGCTGCAGGAGATGTCGCGGCGAGCCCGCGAGATAACGCGACCGAACGCAGCGCTCGACATTGCCGGCGAATGCCTCCGACTTTCCCGGAACTACATGACAGCCTCGCCTGCCCTGCTCTGACCGTCAACGTAGGCCCAACGTGAGGTCGATAGGCCGGGTTTATCCCGGCCGGAACCCAGCACCCGGTCTCGATCAGCGACTTCGGCTTCACGACGAGCATCAGCTTGGCCTGCACCAAGCGGTGGGCAGCACCGGGAGGGGTTTTGGAAGGGGAGGCCTGCCTCCCCTTGCTCCTTGGCTTCACGACGAGCATCAGCTCTGGCCTGTACCCAAGCGCTGGGCAGCACCGGGAGGGGTTTTGGAAGGGGAGGCCTGCCTCCCCTTGCTCCTTACAGCGCCGCGTCGCAGGCCAGTCGGTAGGCGCAGAGGGCGCAGCGCCGGCGCTGGGGCCGCGGCTCGAAGCGGCCGGTTCGAATTGCCGCCGCCACATGAGCACCGGTCGATCTGGCCTCCGCCAGTAGCTCCGGGGTCGCCTTGAAGGGCTCGCGCTGAGCCTCTCGTCGGAGGTAGACGATTTCCAACTCCGCCGGCTCCCCGTCCAGCTCAACCGCGAGGGCTGGAATGCTGGCGGCGCCGAGCGCGTAAAGCGCGAGTTGAAGCTCGCTGCCGCGCTCAGGCCGGCCTGTCTTGTAATCGATGATGCGGATGCCCTCTGGTCCTCGCTCGACGCGGTCGATGACTCCTTGCAGCTGCCACCCGGGCAGCTGCAGATTGAACTGCTCCTCGACCAGCAGTGGCGGCCGCTCAAGGCCGCCCGCCCGGTGGAGCGCTTCGAGCAGGCGCCAGGCTAAAGCTTCCAGGACCGGCCGCCGCCGGGGCTCGCTCAGCGCGATCCGGTCCCAGGCGTCCTCGTGGATCGAGCGCAGCAGCTCCAGGCTCAGCTCGCGACCCTGGCGGCGGTGGCTCCCGGCCCGCTTCAAAACCTGATGCAGAACTGTGCCGAACTGCGCCTCCATGCTTGGCTGCGCGCTGAGCAGCAGCTTGTAGCGGAACCAATGCCTGCGGGGACACTCCTGATAGGTCGAGATCGAGCTGAAGGACAGGACCGGGCAGTCAGCCTCCAGAACCGCCGGTTCGCTCTCAAGCTCGATCGGCTCAGCCAGCTCTGCCGCCTCGCGGAGGTCACGCTTCTCGATACCCTCGCCCAGTTCGCGGAGAAAGCGAGACTGGCGCCAGAGCCGGGAACCCTCGTAGCGGTCGGCGTAGGTCAGGACCAGCCGCCGCCGGGCTCGGGTCATGGCGACATAAAACAGCCTACGTTCCTCCGCCACCTGGTCCTCCTTAGCGCTGACCGCCGGCTCTACCAGCTGGGCGGGCAGTTCCAGCAGGTCAGGCCGCTGACGGTGCGGGACGCGGGATTCCACCAGTGACGGGACAAAGACTGTGTCGAACTCGAGACCCTTGGCTCTATGCATTGTCAGCAGCTGGATGGCACGGTGGGGGGCGTCGCTGAGCTCAGCCACTGGCGCATCCTCACCTGAGAGCAGGACCAGATCCAGGTATTCGACGAAGAGGCTCAGCGAATGATCCCGGCGGCGCTCGCAGTACTCCTCCACCCGCTCCATGAAAAGGCTCACGTTGCCGCTGACGCGCTGCGCTTCAGGGCCGTCAGACGGCGGCACGGTCTGCAGATAACGGGTCCTCTCCAGCACCTCGAAGAGCAAATCGTCCACGCCCAGCCTGGATTTCAACTGGACGAGCCCCTGGAGCTCGAGCGCCCAGTCGCTCGTTGGCTGCCAGCCCAAGAGCGCCACCAGGGGCGGCTCACCGGTCTCCGCCCCCGCCCTCGTCCGTTCCAGAACCGGCACCAGGTCAAGGCTGAGAGGCGGCCGGCTTAGCAGCCTGACCAGGGCGAGCAGATCAGTCGGGTCGTGGATGAGCCGGAGGTAGGCGATCAGGTCCAGCACCTCCGGCCGGCGGAACAGCCCCTGGCCGGTCTGCTCATAGGGCAGGCCAGCCAGACTCAGCTCCTCCGCCACCGCTTGCAGGCTGGCGTGGGTGCGGCCGAGCACGGCGATCCGCTCCAGGGCAGCCCCCTCTTCGGCCAGGCGCTTGATCTCAGTCGCTATCAGCCTCGCTTCGGCCGTGCGGCTCGCCACCCGGCAGACCTGCACGGCCCCACAGTCGGCGCTGACCGAGTGCGCCCTCAGCTCCTTCTCGCTTCGGCCCGGATTGTGCTCGATGAGCGCGGCCGCCGCCTCAACGACCCTGGAGGCACTTCGCCGGTTCTCGGCCAGAGTGCGCGTGGCCGCAGCCGGAAAGACTGCCAGGAAGCGCTCCAGGCTGGCCCGGGAAGCCCCGCGGAAGCGATAGATGCTCTGATCGTCGTCACCCACCACGCAGACGTTGCCGGCAGGTGCGCCCAGCAACTCGACCACCCGCTCCTGGGCCAGGTTCGTGTCCTGGTACTCGTCGACTAGGATCCAGCGCCAGCGCCGCCTGTAGCGCTCGCGTACCTCCGGCTTGCCTGCCAGCAGCTGCACGGCTCTGACTATCAGATCGTTGAAGTCAAGCTCGTTCTCCCGCCGCTTCCGAGCCGCGAACGCCTCCAGGAGCCGGGCCCCTGCGCCCAGCAGCGCCCCGCGTTCCAAGTCCTGGGTGTGACGCGCCCAGGCTTGCAGGCGTTGCAGCGGGACCAGCTCCTGCTTCAACTTCTCGTCCAGCTGGAGCAGCGGCGAGACCAGGTCGTCGGGCCGCTCCTGTCCGACCAGCACAGGATCCGCCGCTTCCCACATCAACTCCCGGAGAGCCAGCCAGAGGTCGGCGCCGACCAGCAGCCGGAAGCCGGCGCCGAGGCCGATCTCCCGTCCGTCCTCGCGCAGCCAGCCCAGGGCCTGGGAGTGAAAGGTGCCGATGGCACCCGGATCTGCCTGGGGACAGCGCGACAGCACCCGCTCCCGCATCTCACTCGCCGCCTTGTCCGTGAAGGTCAGCACCAGGATCTGGCTGGGGTCCCCGCCCCTGGCAACGATTCGGCTGTAGCGCTCGGCTATGACGGCTGTCTTACCTGTCCCGGCGCCGGCGACGATCCTGACCGGGCCTTGCAGCGGCCGGCAGGCGGCCCGCTGCTTGGCGCTGAGCACGATCATCGCGGCGGCCGGCCCACCCTTACCTTGATCTCCCGCACCCGGTGCGGCAGCCGCGATTCCGTGTTCAACCTTCGCATCAAATCGATCGAGTCCAGACGCAGCTGATGGGCGAGGGCCGGGTTGGCGGTCGTGATCGAGAGGACGCCGCTCTGCACCTCGATCGAATCGCAGGCATCCGCCAAGGCATCGCCGACCACTTCCTTGAAAGTCAGCCGCAGGCGCGCCTCCACCAGCGGACTCTGAATCCCCTGCCTTCCCACAAGCCCGGCAAGGACATTCCCCACCTTATGCACAGTGAAGGAGCTTCCCGCTGTCGATGCAGAGCACGCGGGCCAGCGCGACCAAGGCCGGCGGAAACGGCCCCGCCTCGACCGAGGTGACTATTACCTGACCCGGCTCGAGCAGCCGACGAAGCAGCTCGCGCCGACGGTCGGCGTCGAGCTCGGAAAGCACGTCATCAAGGAGAAGCACCGGGGCCTCCCCGGTCAGGTCAGCGATCACCTGAGCCTCGGCCAGCTTTACGCTCACCACTGCGCTGCGCTGCTGTCCCTGAGAGGCATAGGACCGCGCATCCCGCCCCTCCAAGACAAACAGAACGTCGTCGCGGTGCGGCCCCACTGTACTTACCCCGCGCCGAAGGTCTTCGCGCCGAGCCATCGCCAGCGCCTGGGCCAGCTCCAGCTCGGCTCCTGCATAACTGATCTCCAGACGCTCCCCACCGGAGATGGCCGAGTGGGCGGCCGACGCCAGGGGCGCGAGGCTGGCCATCGCCTCCCTCCGAGCGACGCGCAGCTCTTCACCCAGGCCTACCAACTGCGAGTCCCAGACGTCGAGCGAATCCTCCGGCTGCTCGCCGAGCGCCACCTGCTTCAGCAGCCGGTTCCGCTGCTCCAGGGTTCGTGCGTACCCGGCCAGAGCTCTGGCATAGCCGGGCCGCACCTGGACCAGCAGCTGGTTCAGCAGTCGCCGTCGATGTTCCGGGCCTGCCTTGATCAGGTCGAGATCGTCAGGCCAGAAGAGCGCCACCCGGAAGATGCCAGGTAGGTCCAGGGCGCGGCGAAGCTGGCCGTTGACTTCGATCCGGCGCCGGGTCCGATTGCCCTCCGCCACGAAGTCGATGCGAATTTCCAACAGCCGGCCGCCGCTCTCGACCTGGGCTTGAACCCGGGCTTCGCCGGCCAGCTCGCCGATCAGCTCTGCGTCGCGCCCGGCTCGGGGCGAGGCGCTGAGGGCGAGCAGGGCGACGGCTTCCAGCAGGTTGGTCTTGCCCTGGCCGTTGGCGCCCAGGAAGAGGTTGAGACCCGGACCGGGGTCCAACTCGACGCGAGCGTAGTTGCGGTAGTTGCGAAGTTCCAGATGCTTCAGGAGCACAGGCCGGAAAGAAACCAGTGCCCTTACATCGCCACCCGGACCGGCATGATCACGTACAGGTAGTCGTCATGGTCGGGGATCCGGATCAGGCCCGGGCTCAGCGGCCCATCAAAGCGCAGCTCCACCTGCTCAGCGGCCACCGAGGCCAGCGCATCGAGAACGTAGCGGGCATTGAAGGCGATCTGGATCTCGTTGCCCTCGACTTCAGCGGCGAGTTCAGCGCGGCTGTCACCTACCTCGTTGGTGGTAGCCGAAAGCGCCAGGCCGTCTGCCTGCGCCTTGATCCGGAGGACATTGGCTGAGTCGCGAGCGAAGAGAGACACGGCCCGCACTGTCTGATTCAGCTCTCCGGTGTCCACCCTGACCACTGTGGAGCTCTTGTTGGGTATCACCTGTGCATAGTTCGGATACGTGCCGTCGATGAGCCGGGAGGTCACCTCCGACGATCCTGCCGAGCCGGTTCGGAAAAAGATCTGATTGCGGGCTTGAGAGACAGTGATCTGAGCCTCGCCGGAGTCGCCGCGGAATGCCCTCGGTAGTTCTCCCAGCGCTCTGGCAGGGACTATCAACCTCGCCTCCAACCCGTCGCCGCTGGTGACCTGGAGCCTCCGTTCGGCCAGGCGGTGGCCGTCAGTGGCGACTATGGTGAGGCGGCCGGCTTCGATCTGCAGCAACTCGCCGGTCAGGACCGGGCGAGCCTCGTCGGTGGAGGCTGCCATCTGGGTCTGCTCGATCCCAGCCAACAGCTCAGCCAGCGGGAGTTTGATCGTGTCGCCCTCATCTGAGCGGGGTGTCGGCGGGAACTCATCGGCCTCGATGCACTTGATGTGGGTATCGAAGCGACCACAGCGTAGCGACAGCGTCTGGCTGGCGACGTCCAGCGCGAGCTCCAGCTGCTGCTGGGGCAGCGTGCCGACGAAATCGGTCAGGAGCCGGGCGGGGACTGTTGTGCTGCCCTCCTCGCTGATCTCGGCCTCGACGAGCTTTTTGATCCCGATCTCCAGATTGGTCCCCGTCAATGCGAGGCCGGAGGAGGTCGTTTCCAGCAGGACATTGTTCAGGATGGGCAGTGTGGTTCGGGTTGAGATGGCCCGCGACACTGTTTGCAGCGCTTGACTGAGGGTGGCTGGTTGGCAGGTGAGTCTCAAGGCAGGCTCCTTATCCCCATGACTTAACTGTCTCTGTTAGGTAATAGCTTCGCCGTACAGAGCCGTAGGAGCTGTGCAGACTGTGGACTCACACTTCGGCTCCCGTTCGGCCGAGACGGGGAAAAAGCATAGTGAAAACCGGGCCCAACCTTGCTTCACCTGGGCCTCGACTGGGGACAGCCTGGTCCGGGATGACGCTTCCCAGGCGGCTCCCCAGCGATTCCACAGAGGGCTGTGAAAAGGCTCGCGTTCTCATCGGTGATCGTCCAGCCGATCCCGGATCGCCTGGACGTCGTACCTGAGGCGGGCGTCTTCCTTGATCTCGTTGGCTATCTTGTCGATCGAGTGCAGGGCTGTGGTGTGATCACGCCCGCCGAAAGCCTGGCCGATCTGAGGCAGCGAGGAAGGCGTTTCCTCCCGAACCAGGTACATGGCCACCTGGCGGGGCAGCACTATGTGCTTGTCCCGGCGCTTGCCTTTCATGTCTTCCACTGACAGCTCGTAGTAGCCGGCCACGACCTGCTGGATCCGGTCGATGCTCAGGGGGCGGCGCAGCCCGGCTGGAATGATGTCAGCCAGCAGTTCGGCCGCCTCTGCCGTGCCGATCCGCTTCTGGTGGATGGCCGAGTAGGCGAGCAGGCGGGTGAGCGCTCCCTCCAGCTCCCGGATGTTCTTCTGAACCTTGTGGGCTATGAATGTCAGTACCTCCTCTGACAAAAGTTTGTCGTTGTCACCGACTTTGGCTCGGAGGATTGCCACGCGGGTTTCAAAGTCTGGCGGCTGGATGTCGGCCATCAATCCCTGCTCAAAGCGGGAGCGGAGTCGGTCCTCCAGCGTTGGAATGTCCTTGGGCGGTCGATCGGAGGAGATCACGACCTGCTTGCCGATCTCATGGAGCGCGTTGAAGGTGTGGAAGAACTCCTCTTTGGTGGTCGCTTTGTTCCCGGCCAGGAACTGGATGTCGTCGATGAGCAGCACGTCGACCGTCCGGTAGCGGGTGCGGAACTCCTCCATCAGGTTGGCCTGGATCGAGGTGATCATCTCGTTCATGAAGTGCTCAGAGGTCAGGTACACGACCCGCTTCTGCGGCCACCTGGCCTGAACCTGGTGACCTATCGCGTGCATCAGGTGGGTTTTGCCCAGCCCGACCCCGCCGTAGACGAAGAGCGGGTTGTAGCTGAGCCCTGGGGCTTCGGCCACAGCCTGAGCCGCCGCATGGGCGAAGCGCGAGTTGTTGCCCACCACGAAGGTCGCGAACCTGAACTTGGCGCTGAGAGCTGTGGTGGGGGTGGCGGGCGGCTCCTGGCTGACGGGCGGCGGAAAATAAGCAGGTTCGGGCGCCGCTTGCTGGGCGTGTCCGTTCCTGCTGACGACGAAATCGAGTTGCACGTCAGACCCGACCACGTCCTGCAGCGTCTCCCGGATCATGCCGGCGAACCTATCCTCCAGCCAGCTCTTGTGCAGCCGACTCGGCACGCCTATCTGGAAGACGCAGTCGTCCGAGGAGAGAAGCACAGTGTTCCTAACCCAAGTCTCGTAGGTTGACTTAGGGATCTGGAAGCGCAGGTCGTCCTGCACCACCGACCAGATTTGCTCTTCGTTCACTGGTGGGGGGTCTCCTTGCGGCAAGGCGCCACAGCGCTGGTTCGGTTGTGGATAAGTCGGCCGGCAGGTGGCTGCTCGCTTCGAGTTTGGAACAGGACACCAGATCTTGACGAGTGACCGCTTTGGGCAAAACCCGGTCCCTTTGGGGGACAACCCGAGCCGGCGGGTGAAGATCTTGTGGAGAACTTTGGCTGAGTTCCACTCCCTGTGGTGATTCCTGATCCGGGCGGTTTGTTGGCCGCTCGGGAATCAGCCTTGGGAGTGCTGCCCAAACGTTCTCTTCTCCTGTGTTTAGATTGTGGAAAACCCTTGGCGAGTTCCTCGATCGGAGTTCGGAAAATCGCTCTGGGGACAGCCGAAAACGGCCGCCTGAGG
>JALZAW010000520.1 GCA_030948155.1 Candidatus Dormiibacterota bacterium
ATTGCCATCGGCATCTCCTGGGACATACGGGTGGGCAGGCGAGGCTGGGTTGCTCGCCAGCCTTCAGGCTAGGCTGACGCGAGAGTCTTCTCTGTGTTCGAGCCACACAGAGAAGAACGCGGTCCCTCCGGTGCAACCATCCAAGTAACCGTTCGAGCGCGCCTGCGTCACGCCTGGGCGAAACCTTGGACGTGGGGAGCTGGTCGGCTTGCAGCTAGCTCTAGTCCTCACAGCAGTTCGTGGCGGGTCTCGGCTCTCAGGAGTGGCAGGCCAGCCATGGACCAGTCGCCGGCAAGACCAAGACTGTCAGACTCGCGCCTGCCTACACCGGACCCGCTGAAGAAGCAACAGATGCGAGAGCACCGGCGCTTCGCCCGGGCCTCGGATTGCAGAAAGATCACCTGATCCCACCGGGTCGCCAGGGCTTTGATTTGTGTGCGGCCAGAGTTCAATGTCCGTCGTGCGTTTGAACCAAGTCTGGGGTCTGGAATCTGTATGAGCTGTATGCAATCAGTGGCCGGCTCACTCGGTTACTGTGCGGGCCATGAAAGTCTGGAAAGTGCTCCTGCTGCCGCTTCTAGTCGTGTTCGCCTTCCCGCTCAACGTCCAAGCTGCGGCCCAGGACCCGGGCCAGGTGGCTCAGGCCGCCACCGTGGGCGCCGACACCGTCTGGGTGGTGGTCGCCGCGGTCCTCGTCATGTTCATGCAGGCGGGCTTTGCCATGCTGGAAGTCGGCTTCAGCCGCATGAAGAATGTGGGCACAGTGGTCGCCAAGGTCATCACGAATTTCAGCGTCGCCGCGCTCTCCTACTGGGCAGTCGGCTTTGCGCTGGCCTTTGGGGCGGCGGCCACCTGGCTCTTTCCCCTGATCGGCGGCAGCAACTTCTTTCCCACCTTCTCGCCCGGCTCGACGCTGGACCTCCCGGCCATGTCGGGCAGCTCAGCCCCCGCCGCGGCCAAATTCATGTTCCAGTTCGTCTTCTGCGCTGTCTCGCTGGCGATCGTCTGGGGCACCATGCTCGAGCGCACGAAGTTCATCGTCTACGTGCTCTTCGGCATCCCCTTCGCCGCCATCATCTACCCGCTGATCAGCCATCAACTCTTTGGCGGTGGCTTCCTCCAGGCGACTCTCGGCGCGCAGGACTTCGCCGGTTCCACGGTTGTGCATCTGACGGGCGCCACCGCCGGGCTGGCGGGGTTGCTACTGCTCGGTCCGCGCTTGGGCAAATACGAGAAGGACCGCCGGCCGAACGCCATCCCCGGTCACAACATGCCGCTGGCCCAACTTGGCGTGCTGATCCTCTGGTTCGGTTGGTTCGGTTTCAACCCCGGCTCCACCCTGAACGCCGTGAACCTGCATTTTGCTGACGTCGTCATAACCACTCAGCTGGCGGCGTCCTCCGGCGCCTTGGCGGCGCTCGTGGGCATCTACCTAACCAGCCGGACGCTCGATGTCGGCATGATCGGGAACGGCGCGATAGCTGCGCTGGTGGCGATCACCGCACCCTCCGGCTACGTCGAGCCCTGGGCGGCCATTGTCATCGGCGCAGTCGCTGGCACCATAGTGGTGGTGGCGATTCCGCTCATCGACAGGAAGCTGGACGATCCCGTCGGCTGTCTCTCCGCCCACGGACTGGCGGGGATCTGGGGCACGCTCTCCTGCGGGCTCTTCACCGTTCCGTCCCTGGCCAAGTTCAACGGCGTGGGTGAGGGTGGCCTCTTCTATACAGGCAGCGTGCATCAGCTGGGCGCCCAGGCGGTGGCTGTGGCGGGCTCATTCCTGGTCACCTTTGGACTCAGCTATGGAATCTTCTGGCTCATCAAGCGAACTGTCGGCCTGCGCGCAGAAGCTCACGACGAACTTGACGGCCTGGACATCAGCGAGCACGGCATGTGGGGGTACCCAGAGGCGTTCATGCCAGTGCCGGGCGGCGCCTACCGACCCGCCGGGCAGGAGGCTCCGAGCGGCCGGCGACCCAAGCTCAGAGAGGCCGAGCGGCAGGAGGTGGAACCGGCGTGAAGATGGTCATCGCGGTCATCCGGCACGAGCATCTGCAGGCAGTTCAAGACGTGCTCGACGAATGCGGCGTGTCAGGTGTGACGGTGACCGAGGTGAAGGGTTGTGGCGCCCAGCGCGGCTATACAGAGCGCTATCGCGGTACCTCGGTGAACATCTCACTTCGGCCCCGGCTCAAGGTCGAGGCAGTGATGCGGCAGGAGATAGTGCCGATAGTGGTCGACAAGATGGCGGTTGCCGCCCGGACAGGTGAGTCCGGCGAGGTGGGTGACGGCAAGATCTTCGTGATCGGAGTCGAGGACGCCATCCGGATCAGGACCGGCGAGCACGGTCCGGCGACCGTGCAGCACCAGCAGCGCGAGATGTGGGGACATTAGGGCAAGGGGAGGCAGGCCTCCCCTTCCAGAACCCCACCCGGTCTGCGTTGACGATCGGTTTGCTCGGGGCCGGATGCCCCTGGCGGACGGCCGTATGACTGTGCGCTGACCAGCGTTGAGTCCCGGCCGGGATGACC
>JALZAW010000075.1 GCA_030948155.1 Candidatus Dormiibacterota bacterium
GTCCGCGCGGGCATTCCGGGCGGAATGTGCGCCGTTCTCTCCTCCGTCGCCTGGTTGATGGCGTCGAGGCGCTCCTGGAGCCGCTCTCGGACCTGCTGGCGGATCTCGTCCGAGCTGGGCGTGTGCTTCATGACGGCTGAGGTCGCCCGTTCGTGGTGGTGCTCGCTCTGGCGCCGACTGTTGAGGTCGAAGTCGGCACGCGCGTTGCCTCGCAGGTCCAGCTCCGCTCCACGGTCACTACGCCTGACCGTTTGCTCGGTAGCACGTGGTTCGGTGGGCTGCGACCAGGTCGCGGGTCCGATCGCCTGTTTGGCCTCGGGCTGCGCTCGGTCGCTGATCCGGCGGATGGTGGCGTACTCAGCGTTCGCCTCTCTGGCCGCTTGGTTCTCGGCGATCCGGGCCAGGAGCTCGGCCGCAGTGACGGGCTCGGGCGCCGGTGCCGGGACTGCGGCCTCTGCCTCACCGCTGGGAGGCGTAGAGATCGCCTCCGAGGTCTGAGCGACCTGTACGGGCTCGCTCGGTGCTGTCGCTTCGGCGTGGCGAGCCTCTGAGGGCTCCAGGCTGGCCGGGTCGGCGCCCAGCTCCTCGACCTCGGCGCGTAGAGCGTGGATCTGTGTGCCTTCGCGGCTGCGGCTGACCATCACGTAGAGGCGCTCGCGGCTCGTCTCGGAGCCGGTTGCCACGTTGGCAACCTCCGCGCTCATTCCCTGGGCTTTGTAAACGTGGCGGGCGTAGCCGAGCTCGACCGGGACCTCGACGCCTACCGTCACTTGTCGATCGCCGGCCGGTTCATGCAGCTGGACGACCGCGACATTCGGCGCTGGCAGCGCTTGGGCAGCGACCTCTCCGGGGTACTGGCCTCCTCGGACGCCTCGCTCTGAGGGCAGCTGGTGGCCTCGTTGTCCGCGCTCGGCCGCATATAGGCCGCTGCGATCGTCGAGCTCGACCGTGGCGAGGCTCAGGACGGTCGCGGGCGTCCCGTTCTCGATCCTTGGTCCGTGGGGGTTCAGGTCCCGGTTTAGCTGGTGGATCTCGTTGAACAGGAGCCGATCGCCGGCCCGGATCTCGCGACCGTTGGCGAGGGCCAGGGCCTCCGCGCTGAGCTCGCCGGCCTCCAGACGTTTGGCCTGGGCGAGCCGGTTGACGGAGTCGCGCTCGGTGTTCGTGGTGTCTACGACCATCACGCCGGTCCGATCCGTGGCGGCCCATTCCTCAACGATCCCGCGGAGGAGCTCGGGCCTGCTGTCGTAGAGGCGGAGGCGCTCCTGGTCCCGGTACCAGAGGAGGCCTTTTTCCACGTCGCCGTTGCGAATATGCGTCCACGCCTCGGCCTCTGCCGGGTTGCGGGCGCGCTGGATGGTTCGGAGCTCGACGGCGACGTCGCGCTCCGCTGCCATGGCGTGAGTCACGGTCCAGAGCCCGCCGGCCTCGACCGGGGACAGCTGCTTGTCATCGCCGACCTGAACGAGCGTGGCGCCGCTCTCGACCGCTGCCTCCAGGAGCGGGACATAGCGCCGGTGATCGACCATCGCGGCCTCATCGACCAGGAGCACGTCGGTCGGCCTCAGCTGGAGGGCTTCGTAATCCAAGCGGGCGTTGAGCCCGTCAAGCGTGTAGTGGTCGTCAGCGCCAGAGTCGACGGCGGCCTGCTGGGAGGTTCGGCCAGCGACGGCGAGGGCTAGGACTCGCCGGCCCTGACTGTGCCAGAGGTCGACCATGGCCCGGCTGGCGTAACCCTTGCCCGCGCCTGCTGGTCCTGTGATGCTCACGAAGCGGGCGCCGCTGGTCGCTAAAGCGATTGCCTGGCGCTGCGCCTCGTCAAAAGGGTCGCCGTTCTCCTCCCGCTCCCGGAACTCGGCCTCCAACCGCTCGGGGTCAGCTGGAGGGCTAGACGGCGCGCGGAGGAGTTTGTCGGCGGCCTCGATGGCTCGCTGCTCTGCTGCGAGCGTTGCCAGCGTGGTCACGCGCTGACCGTCCGAGGTCATCAGGAGGTCGCCGTCGCCGAACATCTCGGCGATCACTAGGCCCGCGGTGTTCGGGTCAAGTAGTCCCATCGCGCGTTGCTGGCCGAGCTTGTCGAGCTGGCGCTTCGGGACCAGGGCGTGCTCGCGGGTCAGGTCGGCGAGGATCTCCAGCCGGAACTGGTCAGCTTCGGGGCCGACGGGCTCGAGTCGCTCGGGGATGCCGGCGGCGAGGCGCGCGTCGGCATGCGCCTTCTCGGCCGCTACTGTCTCGGGGCCGTAGTCGTGCTCGCGGCCCTCCTCGATCCAGGCCTCCCGGAGCTCGTCAGCGGTTCGCTTCGACTTCGGGCCGCGATGGTTCAGCAGGAATCGCTCAAAGTGGACGCCTTCGGGCTCGCGTCCGAAAAGCTCCCGGTAGCTGCGCTTTAGCTGGTCGATCTCCTGGGAGCGGGAGGACATGGCTTTGATGAGGTCCCGCGGGACTCCCTTGACCTCCCAGGCGACCCGCTTGACGTTGCCGTGGGCGTCTCGGATCAGCTCGCGCTCGATCTCGAAGCCGCGCAACCGGAGCCGCTCCGCGAGGTCGGCCGAGGCGTGGGCGCCCAGCTCCGCGCGGTAGTTCTTGATCCCGAGCGAGTCGATGGCGCGGAGGTTCCCCTTCGCGTCGACGGCGCCCATGAGGACGTTATGGACGTGGAGGTCAGGGTCCGGGACGCTGGGCTTGGCCTCGGTGATCCGGGCCGTGGTGTGGAGCGCCTGGATACCGACGTAGTCGTCGGCCTTGACGTGCCGGACGTCGTTCTTTCCAGGTCCGTAGCGCTCTCGGATCAGGGCCACTCGGCGGAGCATCCGCTGGACAGCTACGTCGGCCGCCTGGACGACCATGAGCTCGATCTCGGCTCGGAGGTCCGGGTCAGCCAGCGCCCAGAGGACTGAAACCGACTTGGGCGCTGGGCTGACGGTGACGTCGTGACCGCCGACCATCGTCCCGTCTGGCCCCCATCGCCGGAAGGCATGGCCGCTGACCGGGTGCTGGCCGTTGAGGAGGCGCTCGACCTTCCAGAGCTCGACCTGGTCGTTGAGCCCGAGCACGGTTCGCGCTCGCTCGCTGGCGATCCAGCGCATGAAGGCGTGGTCTGCCTCGCTGTAGTAGTCCCCGGTTGCCTGCGGGTCGGCCAGATACGAGGTCGCCTGGCCCGCTGTCTGGCCAGCTCCGATCGTGATCTTTTTGTGAGTTGCCGTCATCGGTAGAGGGCCATCCTACGGCCTTTTCAGTACTTTGTGCGTCAAGTGTGGTCCGTCCTCGTCGGTCGTCGGGAGTGTTTTCCGTGATCGGTTTTCGTCGCCCAGGTGTAGGCTCCAGCTCAGCGCAATGGGTCCGCACAGGCTGGCGGATGACTGGTGGTCCCAGGAGCCGGGGAGGCCCTCAGCTCATTGGGAGTTGGGCTGGGATGAGGAGCTCGCGACCTTCTACGCGCGGCTCTATATGGACTATGAGCCGGGGGAGCTACCCGAGGATGTCCGGCTGCCGAGCGATAACGAGCCGGTGTTCTCCTACGGCGAGAGGCCCGGGGAGCTGCTCGAGGTGGACCAGCTGGAGTCGGCCATGGCCGACGAGGTCGGATGGCACGAGCTGCCTGGCGACCTGGTCGCCAAGCTGGTGGCCGACCGGGACCGCTACCTAGGGTCGCTGAGCGCAGAAGAGTCGCGCGAGCTGGTCGAGCGGCTGGCTTCGGCTAGCTGAGCAGAGGTCCTAGGACCCTTCCCTGCCGTAGCGGCCGTCTCAGGGCCTCGAACCCTCAAAAAGTAAGGGAAGGCTGCCCGACACTGGCCGCGCTGGCTCCGCACATGTTCCGCGGGTTATCCGCAGGCGGTTCCCACGTTGTCACCCCGGTTCCCACGTTGTCATTACCTGCCTGGTCTGTGAGGAGAAGATCCCGAGCCGCTGGGCCGCGTCATAGTCGTTCGACCACAAGCTGTTGTGGTGTCGCGACCGATGCGGAAGGCGACTTGTGGCTAGATCGCAAGGCTCGCTCGGGTCGGGAGAGGCCGTTTAAACAGGTCGGCGACCAAGCCTAGTCTTTGCCATATCGAACGAATGTTCGTAGGCTGGGGCGATGAGGCTGGACCACGATTCCGACGAGCTCTCCCCAGGCCGGCTGTTCATCCACGGGCAGCTCAACGACCCGATGACCGGGGGGCCGCTCTACTGCCGGGTCCTCTCCTTCGATAGGGCCCGGGTCGAGTACGAGCCCATCTATCACCGCGAGGACGGGTCGGAGCGGCTCGGAAGTCCCCGGCGGCTGCCGATCGAGGGCTTCTTGGAGGAGACCTTCGGAGGCTGGTACGAGGGGACCTGGCCGCCGCCGGCGATCGTGAGAGCGCCTGGGGGCCTGCCCGTACCGATGGACCCCCGGAAGATCGGAAGCCGACCGGCTGGCTCCTGAACCTGGGACCCTTGTTCGTTTCTGCGGACAGGGGGTACTCAAGGACACGCTGGGGGTAGCGGCGATCGAGGTCGCCGCTCAAGGCCTAACAAAGACCGGGGACCGTGTTCACCAGCAGGGCGCAAGCTGAATGGAGCGCGCCGACCCCCGTGGCGTCGATTGTCCGCTCACCGTCCGCAGACGTCGGGTAGGCTGGGCTACCGATGCGCCGCGCAGACTACGAGGAAGCGATCGAAGCGGTGCGGGAGTGGTACGCCAAGCACGGTAGGCTGCCGAGGCGCCCGGAATGGGAGAAGGCGGCCCGTGGGCGACCGACGACCAGGACGATTGACCGAAGTTGGGGCTGGGACAAGCTCATGGCGAAGGCCTCCGGACGACCGCCTGCTCAGCTTCGCCAAGCGGAGTTTAGAGAGCGCAGGCGCCAGCTCTTGCTGAGGCTGCGTGCTGCTCGCGACGAGCTCGGGCGCTGGCCGGCGAGCCGGGAGTGGGATCGAGCCGGCGGGGACAGGGTCACCTCACGGAGCTACGCCAGGATCTTCGGAAGCTGGGAGGCGGCGCGCCGGGAGGCGGCCCGACTCAAGCCACAAGCCGGTACTTCAACCGCCTCGGTGGACCTCTGGGGATGGCTGTGAAGAGAGCGGACTCGGCCGTTGTGACCAGGCGCTCCTGGTTGACGCCAGGCGTGTTCGGGATCGGCCTGGCCAGCTTCCTCGCCGATGCCGGTCACGAGGTACCCACGGCGCTTCTGCCCAGCTTCCTGACGGCGACGCTGGGTGCGCCAGCGGCCGCGCTGGGTGTGATCGAAGGGCTTGCGGATGGGGCCGCTGGAGGTGCTCGCCTGCTCGGTGGAGCTCTGGCCGACGATCCCCAACGTCGAAGACGAACAGCAGCCGGTGGCTATATCGGGACCGCCGTGCTGGCCGCCTTGATCGGCCTCACTGGCGCCGTCTGGCAGGCAGCCCTGCTCCGGATCGCCGCCTGGACCACGCGAGGGCTGAGAGTCCCGCCGCGCAACGCGCTGCTCGCCGACCTCACCGAGCCGGCGACCTATGGGCGCGCTTACGGCTTCGAGCGCGCGATGGACAACCTCGGCGCCATCGCCGGTCCGCTACTGGCTCTGCTCCTGGTCGTCCTGGTCGGCGCCCGGGGGGCGATGCTGCTCTCGGTGGTGCCGGGCCTGCTCGCCGCCGGCGCCATCGTCTACGCGATTCGCCAGATCCCGCGGCCGAAGACGAGGGAGCGGCAACCGCTTCGTCTCCAGCTGCGCCCGGTACTGCGCGGCCGGCTCGGCCGCCTGATGGTCGGCGTCGGCGCCTTCGAGCTGGGCCACGCTGCGGCCACCCTGCTCATCCTGCGGGCGACCACCGTCCTGGCGCCGAGCAGCGGTCAGGAGCTGGCCGTCCGTCTCGCGCTCGTGCTTTACATCGGCTACAACGCGGTCGCCACCGTGGTCAGCGTGCCCGCCGGTCGGGCCGGCGATCGCTGGGGCGCTCCACCCGTGCTCCTGGTCGGGGTCATCGCTTTCCTGTTCGCCTACCTCGGCTTCGCAGTGGCCAGCGGCTTAGCGCTCCTGGCCGTAGCCTTCCTGTTCGCGGGCGCCGGCATCGGCCTGGTCGAGACCGCAGAGAACGCGGCGGTGGCCGCTCTGGCGCCTGCCCACATGCGAGGCTCGGCCTTCGGCGTGCTTGCGGCGACCCAGGGCTTCGGCCAGCTGGTGGCGAGCGCAGTGGCCGGGCTGCTTTGGACAGCGGTCTCCCCAGTGGTGGCCTTCGGCTACCTCGCCATGCTGGCCTTGCTGGCCATCGTGGGGGTCAGTGCTGCCCTCCGCCGAAAAGGCGACTCTTGATACGGGGTCCAAGGGATTCGACTCGAGACGCTGGATCGAGGACCCCGGAAAAGGTCTTTAGACCATCTGCGGCGGCCCGTGGCCGACGCTACGACGGTAAAGAACGACGGTAGATACGACGGAAGGTGGTCGGGGCGGCAGCGCCTACAACGTCTTGGTCAAGATCAAAATCACCACTGGAAGTACGCACTAGCGGTGGTTCCCTTCCGCCACTGAAAGTACGCACCTCGCACCACTGGAAGTACGCACCTTCCGCCACTGGAAGTACGCACCCCTGAGTGGTTTTCCACAAGACCGACCGCCGCCGGAAGGACCGCGCCTACTGGCTCGATAGGAGCCGGCGCCGGCGGGCCTCGAGTCGCCAGGTGCCTTGGCGGGCGCCCCTGGGGATCTCAAGTACGTAGCGAGGGTCCAGCTCAACGATCGCCTCTGCGGCGCGTCGAGCCCGCTCTACGGCGCGGTAGCGCATCGTCCAGCCCTGGAGGCCCAAGAGTTGGGCGATGGCGGGCAGTTCGGAAGCCTCGGAGTCGGTGGAGTTGGCGAAGAAGGGGTAGCGCCAGCAATGGGCCTCAGCTGGCAGCTTCTCAGCCTCGAGGAAGACCCAGAGGCGCGCCGCCAACTCGTCTCGTTCCCTCAACTTGTCCCAGGTTGGGGCGTGGAGGTAGGTCACGCTACCCTCCTGAAGGAGGGCGGCCATCTGCCGGTTCAGCTCCGCCCAGCCGCGGCCTGGACCAGTACGTGGTTCGATCGCCTGGGCGAGGTCGATGAGGCCCCACGTGGTTCTCTTCTCTCCGCCATCCGGACGACGGAGCGCGGAGACAAACGTCGCCGACCGCAGCCGTACGAGCGAAGACGAGACCATCTGGAGCTGACGGCCGCCACCCCCTGAGTACCCAAGCAGTGCGGCAGCTTCGCGCAAGCTGAAGGCCACGCGGAGGGATGCCGGGCAGCCTTCACGAACCCACCGGTTCGTGAGCTCGGCAAACCAGCGCTGATCAGCGGCGGTGAGTGGCTGACCGCCCTTCTGCTGGAAGGGCTGACCGTAGAGCATCGAAAGCGTGACCAGCTGGTCCGCCCGAACGGGGGCTCGTGAGTTCCAGACAGGAGCTCGAGCCAGGTTAGTCTCGTGGGCGATAGTGTCCTGGCCCTTGGTCCGTAAGCGGGTCGTGACCACATTGACCTGCGTCGGGCCAACTCCGTCGGTTTTCCCGTCCTCGTGGACCTCGCTGAGCGGTTCGTCGGCCGAACGAGGACCTCTGGAAAGGGCGTGCTGGACGACCTCGTCGAGGATCGCCTTGAGGGGTTGAGGCTGTGCGGTGACGTCTTCTGGAATGTCTTGCATATGGACGCTGGGGAGGCGGGCGTCCAGGGGGAACTCTAGCGGGAAGGACCCTCCTAGATCAGCTCTCGAACGCGGTTGGCGAGGTCGTCATCCTCGAGGAGCAAACGGACCAGGGCGTTTGTGACGGCATAGCTCGTGGTCTCGTTGTCGAGGACGAAGCCTTTGAGGCGACGATGAAGACTCTTGGGCATCTCCACCGTGTAACGGACCGACTGCTCGAACGCGGCCGGCGTCGCTTGCGGCGATGGTTCCGGCTGGATACGGAGGGTTGGCTGGGGAGGCGAATCCGGAGCCGCTGCCGGTTCCGATATCACTGCTGGCTCGGCAATGGGTGGAGCCGAAGGCGGAGCAGCCGTGATGGCCTCCAGTCGGGCGAGGGCCGAGCGGGCGGAGACCTTGGATTCGTTGCTCATGCCACGGCCACCCGGGTACCGAGCAGCTCGTCGAGAAGCTGCCCGTAGCGAGCGCCGTCCGGGGGCACCGCTCCGAACCCCCACTTATAGGCCTCGGAGAGAGGTATCTCGGTCTCCAACACGGGGAGGCCGAGGCCAGTTAGGTGCTCGCGTGCGGTTCGTGCGCTCAACGTCCCCCACCGAACCGAGGTGAGCAGGACATAGATGGTTGGGTCCTGACGGCCACCCAGGTCGGCGAGCAGCTCCAGCGTAGGCCTAAGGCGTCTCAGGTCCAGCAAGCTCGGGTTGACCGGAATCACCACCGTGTCCGCTGCCCTGGCAGCGGCGGCCACGATGCCTCGATGACCTGGTGGCGTGTCGATGACGACATACTCGGCGCCTGCCGATAGTGATGGGAGCCTGGCATCGAGGTCCTCGTAGGGCGCCAGCTCGGTGCGGTTGGGCAGCTGGCCGGCGAGCTGTGCCCACTCGGCCGCTGACGCTTGAGGATCAGCGTCGATTAGGACGGTAGGAGCTCGACGGCCCAGTCCGGCCGCGAGGTGTACGGCGGTCGTGGTCTTCCCCACGCCGCCCTTCAGGTTCGCAACAGCAATGTTCATGACGTGTACCTCGGCTGCTGTGGTGTGCGGGCTGGCAGCAGGATAGCGCAATGTGCACAGGCACGCACCAACTCACGCAGCCACCCTGCTGTGTGGGTGCGTGGCTGCACGAACGGGTGCGTGCAAGGTCGCCTGCCCGGCTGGCTGCGAGTCCGCGCATGAGGCTGCGTACGTGCGTGCATGCGTGCGTCATAGCCGGCAGTGGTCGGGGTGGTGGTTATGTAGCTGAATCTGGAGCGGCTGTGCGTTCACCCAACGCCTGGCGGGCTCCGGTCCCAGTTCCCAGCAGAGACGCTCTTGTCTGCTAGACGGCCTCGATCGTCGTTCCGACGGTAGGCGGAAGAGTAAGGATCTGCTGGTCTCCAGGTTCCCGCTGCCGTGCTCGCCGCTGCCGCTTCGCGGCGGAAAGCGTATGCGCCAACTCCTCGCCAAGCGCCTTTGCGAGCGGCACCGGGACCGCGTTGCCGACTTGCGTGAACTGTGCCGCCTGGCTTCCGAGGAATTCGTAGTTGTCGGGGAAGCCCTGGAGCCGCGCGGCCTCGCGGACGGTGAGCGTTCGCGGCAGGTTCGGATGGATGAAGTCCGAGAGATCCTTTCCCATGTGTGCGGTGAGGGTTGGACTCGGCGCCGAGGCGCGTAACCGGCGGTACTTCGTCTCATGGCCGCCTGCTTGCAGGGGGGAGACCGAGGAGACGGTCACAGACACTCTCCGCTTCCTCTCCATTGACGATCAGGTGCTCGACCTGGTCGCCGCCCACCCCGGCAAGTTCACGGAGGCCCATCTGCAGGTCATCGCGGAGTA
>JALZAW010000076.1 GCA_030948155.1 Candidatus Dormiibacterota bacterium
TGCCCGAGCGAGACCGAACAGCCCGCGGGATCCCGATCAACAATCTGATCGAGATCAGCAAGGACGAGCGCATCACTGCCGTGTTCGTGCGGCCGGAGAGCGTGGACGGGACCGCCCGCTACATGCTGATGGTGACCCGCAAGGGTGCGATCAAGAAGACCAGAACTCAGGAGTATGCGAGCGTGCGCCGCAACGGCCTGATCGCCATGAACCTGCAGGAGGGGGACGAGCTTCTCTGGGTGGCTCCGACCAGCGGAGCGGACGACATCATCCTCGCCTCGCAGCTGGGAAAGGCCATCCGTTTCCCGGAGAGTGAGGTGCGCAGCATGGGCAGGGACACGCAGGGGGTCAGAGGGATGCGGCTGGGCAAGGGTGACAACATCGCCGGCATGGCGGTGGCGCGTCCGGGAGCTGACCTACTTGTCCTGACCGAGCGCGGTTTCGGCAAGCGCACCCCGGTCTCGGACTATCCTTTGCATCACCGGGGGGGTCAGGGCGTGTTCACCCTGAAGGTGACGGAGCGAGTTGGCAAGCTTGCCACATTGCGAGTCACGGCCGACCCAGAGGAGGAGATACTCCTCATCTCAAGCCAGGGCATGGCGCTGAGGACCAAGACGGGCAGCATCTCGCTCATCGGTCGGCAGACGCAGGGCGTGATAGTAATGCGGATGGCACCCGACGATCAGATAGCCGCGGTGGCCCCGGTGGGGGTGGACCCAGTCGAGTAGCTGATCGGTGGTGCAACTACTCGAGCCGGCGGGCGAGGCGCTGATGCTGCTGTCGGCAGGTCTGGTGCTCTTGTTCGGGCTGCTGAGCTGGCGGCGGCTGCTGCGAGTGCGCCGCCGCTGGCGGCTTCTGGTGGCTCACGGCCGGGCGGCGGCCGAAGATCTGGAGCGGTTCAGGAGCTTGCAAAGCCGGTTGAACCGGGAAAATCAGCGACAGCTGGCACCCTTGCGAGCATGGCTCCGTTTTGCCCGCCGCCCGCTGGTATTAGCGCTCTGGCAGTCGTACCGGCGCCGATCCGCCCACCGCCGACAGGTCGGCGCTGACTAACTGTCGCGCGCCAGCAATCGGTTGGCAGATTGCGGTTCCGGACACCGATGCCAGCGTCAACCCACCCCACGAAGCAGGCTTCCCGGGGACCCCGGAATTCGGGCCGGACCCGTCGTCGCACGCCCCAGCTGCGCGGAGCCTGGCTGGGAGTGCGTTTCCTACTGGTTCCACCCCTTCCTATCCAACCCACGAAACCTCCGCCTTCTCAGGGATCCGAATTTGGCCTCGGCGCCCTCCGCGCGCCTCCACAATCTACTCAACGAATTCCTGGCGCGGGATACTAGGTGGATCCTGGCAAAGCTCAAAGGGAGCGAGTCGGCCCGGCAGGCCAGGCCAGTGAGCCTCCTCCGGCGAATCGGCGTTTAGCGTGGCTGCTCCGCCTGGGCAGCCGTGGTTGCCGACCGCGAGCAGTTCGCTCAGCGCCGATTGAGAGCCGGCGGCGATAGCCACCCAGTGAAGCAGTCCCTGCGCCAGGAACGACACCTGGCGGATCTCGTAGGGGCAGTATGAGTGCGGCCGCAGGTTGGCGACGATCAGCAGACCGTCGGCTCGTCGTCCAGGCAGCCCCACGGGCGCGTAGAGGACCGCCGGCCAGTCGAGCTCCCACTCCCGTGGCTCGACAGCAGTCCCGGCTGACTCAGCGCACCGCGTGACACATGTCGCCTGCGCTGACAGCAGGCAGCGCCAGGCTGGCGGCTGAACCTCGCGCACCTGCTGGTAAGGGTGGTCTGGATCCGGCTGCGACTCGGCCACAGTCCGAAGCCTCCGGTCCCGAAGCGCTGCCACCAGCCAGCGGTCGTGCTGGATCGGACGAAGCGACCAGCTGAGCAGACTGACGAGGTCGGCTACCGCTGCCGGCCAGGCTTGGAGAGCTACGGTGGATTGCATGTTGCCAGCATGATCCGCGGGGACGGACAGGAGACGGATAAGATGAGCCGCGACACGATTGGTAAACTGCTCCTCGGCCAGGTGAGGCCGAGTAAGTGTTTTCCGCTTCGCCGTTGTCTAGCCCATGCCAGCAGCGCCAGGCGCGGCGCTGGGCGACACCGAACCTAACCGCCAACTGTTCGCCCAGTCTCTCGCTTCACGCCGGAGCCGACGCATGACCGACTTTCTGACTCAGCTGATCTCCAAGGGTGGCCTCCTGGCCATCCTCATCACCATGTCGGCGGAGAGCGGCGGCATCCCAATTTCCAGCGAGATTGTCGTGCCGCTGGGCGGCTATCTGGCTGGGAAGGGCGTGCTCTCGTTCGCCGGCGTAGTCGTCGCCGCCACCTTGGGCAATCTCATCGGGTCGCTTATCGCTTTCTGGCTGACCCGGCGCTTTGGCACGATCGCCGTGCTGCGCTATGGGCGGCGTCTGGGCCTACACCAGGGCCACCTGGATGTGGCCGAGCGGTTCTTTGCCCGCTTCGGTCTGGCAGCCGTCTTTCTGGGCCGGCTGCTGCCTGTGGTCAGAACGTACATCTCGTTTCCGGCAGGCCTTTCCCGAATGGGTATCGGTCCCTTCTCGCTGATGACAGTGCTGGGTGCGCTGCCCTGGAACTTTGCGCTCGCCTACGCCGGGCTGAAACTCGGCCAGCACTATCAGTTGGTCGAGCAGTACCTGCGCCCGTTCGTGGTCCCGCTCGCAATCGCGGCCCTAGCCGTGCTCGTCGGCTTCTACCTCTACGGGCGCCGGCGTTAGAGCACCATGGCGTAGGCGGGCCTGGTCTCCTAGCCGTCGTCCAGCCGTTCGCGATACAGAATCACTCGGCAGCGAGCGTTCTTCAGGACGTAGGGTGCCGTCTTCCCGAGATTGAACTCCCCGAACCGGCGCTTGTAGGGCAGGCCCAAAACTATCAGGTCAGCGTTCCACTCGGTCGCCTCACCGACGATGGCGGGTCCTGTTTCCCGAGCCTGGACCATCTCCGTCTCGATCTCGACCTGCCACTCAGCCGCCAGGCGCTCGACCTGATCCAGCACTGCCTCACCTCGCTGAACCGCGTTGTGGACAGGCGCCGAGAGCGGCAGGGAGCGGTTCACCTCGATGACGTGCACTGCGTAAAGGAGGGCTGAGTCCTTGCCCTCACTCCGACTGCGAGTGCCGAAGCGGCAGGCCAGCCTAACGGTTTCCTCATCCACCCGGTGCCCTGCGACTGCCACCAGGATGCGGATCCCACCGGGCTGACTAGCCGCCATCCGGACCGCCGCCGCTGCGCCGCGCCATGAACCGCTGCCAGACGACATAGGAGCCGAAGGCCACCATCACGAAGGCCATGGGTAGCTCGATTCCCCCACTGACCGGCCCGTCAGGTCCGCGAAGAATGAAGAACAGGAAGGTGAAGATGCCGAGCGCCAGACACATCAGCCCGATCGCGAAGAAGGGAAAGCGCACAGCAACTGATCCTATCGTCTGGGCACTCACCGGACTCGTCAGCGGCAGGACTGCAGGAATGGGCGAACGCAGCGGGTTTTACCCGACCGCTGAGGGCAAGCGGCAGAAGTCGGGCGCCTGCAGCCATGGTGCCCGGTTAGGAAATGAAGTTCAGGCAGAGTCCGCCGCGCCTCTCGACACGTTTCGGCCCGTCCTGAACGTCGATCCGACCAGGCCGCGGCCGGCGAGACATCCGAAAGTCATCGGCGCCCAGAGGTGAGGCCGAAAAGCCCGTCCGGCTCCTCTGCGCCCACGCGGGCCACCTCCCGCGTCGCCTCCTGCGCTCCTCGCTGCGCGTATGCCCAATACTCTCGGCGGTGCTCGTCGGCTCCTTGGATCTGACCCACCTGGCCACGCAACCTCTCGGCCCGGTCCCCGGCCGCACCTCTAGAATCGAAGCGTGCGAGTGCTGATTGTGGGTTGCGGCCGGGTCGGCTCACGGTTGGCCAGCGAGCTGGACGGCGCCAGCAATGAGGTGACCATAGTTGACCGCGAACCCAGTTCCTTCAACAAGTTCGCGCAGCGGGGGTTGTTCGGCGAAAATTCCGGTGTTCGCTTTGTAGTGGGCGACGGGACCGACGCCGAGCTCCTGCGCCGAGCCGGGATCGAGGAGGCAGATTGCCTGATCGCCGTAACCGAAGGCGACAATCGGAACATCATGGCAGCTCAGATCGCCAAGCACGTCTTTGGCGTCAAGCGCGTCGTGGCTCGAATCTACGATCCCATCCGCGAGGAAACCTACCGGGAGATGGGACTGGACTCCTTCTGCCCCACCATCGAAGGCGCCAACCTGGTGCGTCAGATGATCTCGGACTTGAGTTAGTGAGAACCATCACTCGGATCATCGGCAGCACGCCATCCAGACGCCGCCGGGCTCACTTCGTTCGCTGGTTGGCTGAATGTATGCAATAGTGATCGGCGGCGGCCGGGTCGGCTACTACCTCTCGCGGGACCTGTTGGAAAGAGGTGACGAGGTGACCCTGGTGGAGAAGGACGCAGCTCGGGCCGAGTGGCTGGAGAGTCAGCTGGGCAGCATAGTTATGCGCGGCGACGGCGATGAGATGGCGTTTCTCAGCGAGACGGGGGTCGAGCGGGCCGACGCGGTGGTTGCCGCGACCGGAGATGATGAGGACAACCTCGTAGCACTGCAACTTGCCAAGCAGCGCTTCAACGTGCCGCTGACCATCGCTCGGGTGAACAACCCAGCCAACGTCGAGATCTTCAAGAAGCTCGGCGTTGACATGGCGATCTCGGCGACCGAGATCTTGCTCAACGCGCTGGAGCCGCAGGAATCGGCTCCTGTCGCGGAGAGCCGCCCGCCTACGAACGGCTCGCAGTAGAGAGAGTGGCCGCGCCCGTTTTGGGCGGGGACTGACGGCCAAGCAGCGCTGCGCTGGCCAAGCAGCGCTCCTCCGTGCCATCCGGCATCGCTCGGCTGAACATCCCAGCCACCGTAAAGATCGTCAAGAACCGAAACGCGGTATTGAGGCCGCGCCCTCTTGGGCGCGACCCCTCCTACTGCGCGGCCGGCCTAAGGCGCGGCAACTGGCTCGGCGGCATCATCACGATCGCCACCTGGCGGACTTTGACAGGGGGCAGGTCCTTCCCGCCCATCGAGTTCTACTTGGCTTTGCCGATCTTGTAGATCTTGGTGCCACACTCCGGGCAGACGCCCACCGTGGCCGGCTTGCCGTTCTTCATGGTGATCGGCTCGGGGTTCTTCATCTGGACCTTCTTCTTGTCCTTCAGGCAATAACCTTCCACTCGCGCTTACCTCTCTTGACTTGATTGTTGCGTGGCCGGCCGAGTTGACCGGATGGACGCGCCCCATTCTATGCAGGCGCGGGGCTCAATTCAACCCCATCTCGCCGAGCAGGGCTGGCCGGGCGCCCTTGACGCCTGCCCCCGCACGCCGATCTTGGTGGTCCCGGCGCCGTCCTAAGGGGGCATCCTGTCGCTTGCTGTCACAAGGCAAGACGGTCGATCAGCCGCCGCGCAAACCGCTCAACTCAAGCCGCCGCCAGCGACTCCAGGTCAGTCCGGCGGGCGCTGAGCAGTCCACGTTGACCGAGGCCGGAGCTGGCAAGGCCTGCCGCCGCAACGCCGTAGCGCAGCGCCTCAGGCAGACCCTGCGGATCGCCCTTCAACTGCAGCCAGCGCGCCAGCAGGCCGCCGGCCAGAGCGTCACCGGCCCCCGTCGTATCCACTGCCGGGATCTGGAAACGAGCCGGTTCATGGTGCCGGCCCAGCTCGGTGTAAACAGTCGCCCCCAATGCCCCCCGCTTGACGACGAGTCCGCACAACTGATACGCCCGGCGGAACTGCTGAGGACCGCGGCCACCCAGTGCCTCCAGTTCCTCTTCGTTGGCGAAGTACCAGTGGCAGCGATGGAGCAGGGCACGAACCGCTGGCGGATCAGCTGCCACGTATGAGCGCATCGCGTCTGCGGCCAGGAGTTCCGCGCCGGCGAGAGCGCGGGCAGCCTCATTCTGACGGTCCGGCCGCATCGAGCCGATGAACGCCCAGCCGCGATACCGGCTGGGCAGACGAGGGGACCAACTGTCATAGATGGCGTCGGCGCTGCCTAGGTCGATGTTCCGCCCGCCCTCCTCTCGGGCTGACCAGCGGTATGTCGGGGCCTCCAGCACGTCAAGGCCGCTCGCGTCGATGCGCGGCCGAAGGCGAAGCCGTCGTCGGACCTGCTCCTCGGCGTCACGTCCCACCGGCGCTACCAGCCTGACCCGCTGCAGAAGGGAAGCTGCCAGCGCGAAGTAAAGGGCCGAGCCGCCCAGCTCGTCTCGCACCAGGCCACCACGCAGCGAATCGAGAGCTATCGAGCCGGTGACCAGGAGCGTCAGGAGCGCCCTCCCCGGCCGCTGCCGGGCGAGACCACATGACGCGCACGGCTCAGGCTGGCCAGAAAGCTCGCCGGCTCAGCGAATCGCTCGATCTCCATCCAACTATGTCCCAGCTCCAGCGGACTGTGGCTGTCGCTGCCAGTGGCGGCAATCAGTCCCAGCTCCCGGCAGAGGGCGGCTGCGGCCCGGTTGGCGGCCGGATCTGCCCAGGGGTTGTAGGTCTCGATGATGTCGAGCCGGTCCCTCAGCTGGAGCAGCCGTTCAGATGTGAAGCTGGCCCGCCGGCGATCGAGGGGATGGCAGGCGTAGGTCAGGCCACCCATCGCGTGGATCTCATCGCAGACGTCCTCGGGGGTTCCGCCTTTGGCCAGGCTGTGAGTAAGAAAGAGACCGATGATCTCGCCTTCACTGGTCTTCACCTCCTCCCCAACTATCGTCAGCTCAGGTTCCCGGGTCTTCAGTTCCAAAGCGCCTTCGGCGGTGTTGTGGTCGGTCAGGGCGATTCTGTGCAAACCGACTTGGCGAGCGGTCGCCGCCAATTGGGCCAGCGTGGTGGAACTGTCGGGTGACCAGCACGAGTGCATGTGCAGGTCCACTCGCAGGCGATCCCCGGCGCCAGGGGCTGTTATTACCGGAACAGGGGAATGATCCGCGCAGGTTCTCGAGCGCGCAGCGACTCGTTCATGAGCTGTTCCTGAGCGGTGTACACGAATTGCATCAACCGGTCAGGCCGTCGCTCGCCCCCGAGCTGGCGAGGCAGCGTGGAGTCGGCGTGGCTCAATACCGTCACCAGCCGCGGCATCACCCAGCCGGGCGCAAAACGCAGGTCATGGAGGAGACACTCTTCCAGCCAAGCAAGTATCTCGTCCGACTCATGCAATAGGTGTCGGAGATTCTGGCGCTCCTGGCTCCGCCGGTGCCAGAGAAGCGCACGTTGCTGCTCGAGAACTGTCTGCTCGATCAAAGCCTCAAAACCTGCCCGCCACTATACAAGCGGGCTTGCCGGGCAGCCGCTGCCGGGCGAGCGTGGTTCAACACCCCAGTCGGCTCACGTAACGTGCTGCAGCTTCCGGCCAGCTGTTCAACAACTGGGCCGGACAAGATTGGGGCGATCTGGGGGACATTCGCTGGCACAGTCTGAGAAGCTTGATGGGCGCAACATGTTGGGTTATCCACAGTGATTTGCACAGCATGTGGATATATACTGTCTAGCAGGTGAAGGCAGCCACAAAGTTCACTGGCTCAACTCCTCGCTCCCGAACGCAGCCCTCAGCGGCGAAGGATCGGCGGTGCGCCTGCTGCTGAGCCGGCTGTCGCTCACTCGGCGTCGACTGCCCCCACGCGCGTTGTCAGCGAGCCTTCCTGGTGGCCCCTCAATTTGTCCGTGGCCGCTGGTGCAGCCAAAGGCCCACGCGGCTGCCGGCGAGCCGGGCTGGACGTTTTTGGATCAGCTGGCCGGCCCGGAGGCGAGCGGAGCGCCAGCTCAGGACAGGGCTTTAGTCAGCGGTATGTGACCTGGTTCCCGCTCGAGCGGGACGCGGCCGGGCCGGATGTATCATTGCCCGCCAATGGCGACCGCGAAGCGGACGGCCACCCTGGAAGAGGTGCTGGCTGCCATCGAAGCCGGTCGGGAGAAGGTGATGGCTGACGACATCAAGTCGCTGAGCAAGCTGGGTATCCCCAAGTCAATGGCAGTGCAGATAGTCGCCAGCCGTTTCCGGCAGAAGGGAGCAGTCCCCGAAGAGGTCGAGGTAGACCCCTTCGAGAGCACCGGCCCCGGCTGGGACGACTAGCCCGCTAGCTGCGAGGCCGCGAGTCGAAGCCGCCGGCAGCCATGAACCGGGCGGCGAGGCTCGCGCGGCAGATGGGCATAGTGGTGGCTGTCACCAGCCAGCCGGGGGTTCGGCCCGCCGAGCTGGCTCAGATGGCCTCGATCTCGGAACGCACTCTGCGGCGCGATCTGAGCAGCCTGCGGCGCGACGGCTACCACATCCGCTACAGCGATGGTTACCAGATCCAGGAAGTGCTGCCGCTCGATGCAGCGGCGGCTCCGAGCGGCATCGGCGGGGCCTACGCCCGCCAGCTGCGGCTGGTGCGCAGCCGCCTCCCAGAACGGCTCGCCGAGCAAATCGAGCGGGAGTTGGAGGCGGAAGCGCCAGCTGCGTTGGCCGGTCTCGTCGCCCAGCTGCTGAAGCGACATCGCTGACCGGCCGGCTGCCACACCGGCCAGGATGATGAGCATTACAACCACCCCACCCGCCCTGCTCCTCGGCCCTGCGCAACCCGACGATCCCGACTTCCGCTACGCCACCGGGATGGCTATCGAGACTGCCGTCTATCTCAGGCGCGAGAACGGCGCCGATCTGCTCGTGGTCCCGCGGCTGGAACTTGAGCGCGCGCGCCAGGAGGCGAGCGCCGCCGCCATCCTGGAGCGAGGCGAGCTGGGCTGGACGGAACAGAGGGACGCATTCGCCAGCTGGACTGACACCGCTCTGCGGCTCCTCCGCCGGGAGGGCGTGACCAGCGTGAGAGTGTCACCGCGCCTCGCCGCGGCCTGTTACGAAGGCCTGCGCGGCGCCGGTGTCGAGGTCAGCATCGAAGCCCTGCTGTTCCAACGCGAGCGCCGCCACAAGTCTCCAGCCGAAGTGATCGCCATCAGGAGAGCCCAGGAAGCGGCCGAGGCTGCCTGCACCGAGGTGATCAGGCACCTGGCAGCGGCGACCACTGCGGCCGGCGGCGTGCTCGAACTGAATGGCCGACCGCTCACCTCGGAGCGGCTGATGGCTGTCGCCCAGGCCGCCCTGAACGAACGGGGCCACGTCACGCCCGAGATGATCGTCGCTGGAGCTCCTCGGAGCGCCGTGCCTCACGATCGCGGTTCGGGCTCCATCCGAAGCGGCGGGCCGGTGATTATCGACATCTTTCCACGCGGCCTCGCCGGCGGCTATCACGGCGATCTCACCCGGACGGTGGTGCCAGGCAAGATCGCGCCCGACGTCCAACGCATGCATGAGGCCTGCGTCGAGGCGCTGCAGGCAG
>JALZAW010000521.1 GCA_030948155.1 Candidatus Dormiibacterota bacterium
TTCGCTGAATCGCCCTGAGTTTGACGGTGGGCGAGCAGACGCTCGCGAAGCGGCGCCAGTTCTGCCCGGATGCTGTCGACGAGCCGGATCGCATCTGACACCTCCTGAAGGCAGACTGATCGTGAATGTAAGATTGCCAGGCGCTGTGGTGGCTATGGGGATGCGCCGGCTCGGCCAAGTGGGGCGACCGCGCTACTCGGTCTCTCCGAACTCCAAACGGGCGGTTAGCAGTGCGTCGAGCAGCCGCTGTGCCTGCTCTGTGGCATCAGCCACAGCTGCCTCGGACTCGCCCTCCAGTCGTGCCTTGAGCAACGCATTAAACGCCTGCTGGCGAGCCCGCCTCAACTCCGCTACCGTTTGCTCACGCTTCTCAGGGCTCCCCATGGTCAGAGACCTGACCGAAGAAGCCAGTCTTTGCTGATCATTTTCCTACATGCAATGCTGGGCGACAAACAGTTCATTTGCCCCGCTGGCCCGCTTCTACGTCCCCGCCTCAGCGCCGCTATTTGCCGGCACTGCAACAGCCGTGGGTCGCCGGTAGACCAGAGGGCGTCCAGTCGCAGGGTCGTCTCGGTAGGCACAGAATATGCCTCGGGAGAGCAACGGCCAGTGTCTCCGTCATCTTCTGCACCGTGGGCAGGTCCATCTCGGACTCGAGCAATCGCCGGTCAAGGTCCCGGCGCAGGTGTTGAGGAGCGGAAGGCCGGTGCCGGCCTCGGGGCTAGCATTCGTTGCAGATTGTCCACCGCTCGCCGCGGCCGCTGATGAGAGTAGCGGGAGGTCATAGCCGGTCGACGGCGGAGCCTCCGCAGCTCGGGGACAAGGTGGTGCAGCTGTCGCGCCCCGCCCTCTGCTCCACATCTCTGATCACAGTCATCAAAGGGACGAGGATCATGGGTTTCTTCGTGGTAGCGGTCACTGAGGAAGGGGGCAGGCTCCGAGAACGGCGAACAAGCCGCCCCCAGAGCCTTTGGCAATTGGCACTGGCGATCAGTGAGACAGTTGCGCGCGCTCTCGGCCGATCGAGAACCTCGCGAACCCGGTGATCCAATGCAGAACGCCTAATACCAGAACCACGAGCCCGCCAATCGCGACTGCGCTGGCGCCCATATGGCCGGCGATGAGGCCGGATACTGCGATCAGGATCAGCAGGATTCCAACGACCGCGTTGACGAACGATAGCCAGTTCATGTCTGTTACCTCCATACTCAATCGTCCGGCGGAAGCGGACTTCTTCGCGGTGCGTCAGCTAACCGATTTGACAATCCCTCTCTCGGCCGCCCTAAGGCGGCCGACTACTCCTTACATGTACGCGTGCCCTCAGCGCCGTGGTCACTCAGGAGGCTCTCGTGGGGGCACAACTGGAAGATCCTTGCGATAACGTTCGGGGAGGAGGGGCCCGCGCCTGCCGTCAGCCCGATCGCTGGATCTTCCTGGAGTGTGTGGATGCCTTGAATTTAAGGATCAGCTTCAGCAGCGGAGCGGTGAGAGCACGCCCAACCTGCTTAGTAAGCCACAGTTGCTCGATGCGTACGGGCACCCGAGAATGCTCGCAAGCAGCTGCACATCGGCCTCGAGCATGACAAGGAGCGCCCGACCTGTGTTGCGCCTGAGGCGTCCCTCAGCGACCCACGCCATGTGCGCCGTGAAGTCCATGATGACCCCCATGCTGCAGCATGCGGGCCTGGCTGAGGACAACCGCAGTGCGGTGGCGGGTCAGGAAAACGAGGCGGAGGCCGGACCTCAACGCGCAAGTTGCGAGGAGCCCAGCCCGCGACCACCGACCGGCGCAAGTCTCCCATCGATCTTCGTCAGCTTACCTCTGGGTGCGGAGCCGATCGAAGCGAGCGGCTGGTCGCCATGTGAGGCGATCACGAGCACATACTCTCCGGTGTCTTCAGCGGCCCTGGTCGACCCGGGCGGACCAGTCGATCTAAAGAGCTCTGCGTCGATTCCAGTCCAGGCAAAGGTGGGGAATGGCTGAGCTAGACAGCTTGCGAGCGGCCGAGCATCCCCTGGGGAAGCCGGGAACTCCGGTCACCATCATTCCTGGAGCGCTGGCTGGGGAGATGGCCGGGCTTGCCACGGCGGCGGGCTGGGAGGTGAAGCCCTCTCAAGCCGCCGCTATCGATCTGGAAGCCGCCCTCCAGGCCGGTGCCGCTGGCCGCCTGGTGCTCTTCGTGCCACCTGGCTCACGGGTTCCCAACTGTCTGACCCACGTTCTGGTACCGCATGACGCCACTCCCGCCACCTCCGCGGTCCTGGCCAGGGTGGGCGGCGCTCCGTTTTGGAGTCGGGCCGAGATCGTTATGGTTCACGTGGCCGCCGCCGAACCACCTTCTCAGCCAGGCAGCCTCCCGGCCCCGCGCATGATCGATCACGACGGCAATGACTGGAGCGATTGGCGCGAGGAGTTCGGCCGCCGCTTCGGCCGCATCTCCCCGGAAATGCTGGTCAAGGTGGAGTTGACCAGCGGGGCACGCGAGGAGTCGATTCTGACAGTGG
>JALZAW010000077.1 GCA_030948155.1 Candidatus Dormiibacterota bacterium
GCTTACTGGTTGCTCATGGAAGCCGGTGTCATGCAGAGGCTCCTGCTCGCCGCAGGAGCTGAGGCCGGCGCAGAGCCCGCCGCGCCACTGGCCGCCCTGAACGTGGCGCTCACCGCTCTGGCGGATTTGGAGGCAGCCTGGCAGCGACTCTACGGCAGGCCGCCCTTGCTGTCCGACGTCGCGGCCCGGCTGGATGGCCTGCTGGCTCGAGCTGTGGACGACGTGGAGGCCGCGGCCCCGAGCGGATCGGGGGTCCAGATCCTGACAGTGCATCAGGCAAAGGGACTGGAGTTCCCGGTGGTCTTCCTGTCAGGCTTCGGCGAGGGGATCTTCCCGCTTGCGGCGCGGCCAAACCCCGTCCTCGAGGAGGACGATCAGTCGTGGCTGGCAGCTGAGTTGAAGGGCTTTATCCCCAGCTGGCCCGCCAGCGCTGAGGAGCACGTGGCCGAAGAGGGCAGGCTGGCTTACGTGGCGCTCACGCGCGCCGGACGCCGGCTCTACATCACCTACGCCGACGAGTACAGCCAGCCTGTGGCACCGTCACCGTTTCTGGAACCGGCTCTGAGCGAGGTTCCTCGCTGTGAGCTGTCGCGCAGCAGTCTCGGCCTGGATCCGAAAGGGGTGCTCAGCCTGAGCGAGGCTGAAACGCTTCTGACCGGGATGGCTCTGACCGAGCAGCAGTCGGAGCGGCTTAGGGCGATTGGGGCCGACACCGCTTTCCTGGGCGACCCTGCGGCCGGCCAGCCATTCCAACCCGAGCTGGTCAGGCCCGAGCACGTGGCGCCGGCAAGTTTTTCGGCGACAGCCATCAACGACTACCTCAAGTGCCCTCGCCTCTATTGGTTCAATCAGCATCCCGGGCTCGCCAAACCGCTGCGCGGGGTGGAGCTGTCCCGCGGTGGCTTCATCCACGATGTGCTGGAGGAGTTCCACCGGCGGGAGGACGAATGGCGCGACGGCACTTTGCAGGACAAGGGGAACCTGCTGCGCGCCATCTACGAGGAGCGGTTGGGACCCTATCTAGACCAGCAGGAAGGCGTCTTGGGCCGCAAGCGTGAAGAGCAGCTCGTGCATCGCATCCTGCGCAATTACATCGAGTTTGTGGTGTTCGGCAGCCAACCGCTGCCGCGGCGGAACACCCTGGCCGTCGAGAAGCGTTTTGTCCTGCAGCTCGAGGGGGCTGAGATTCACGGCAAGATCGACCGCGTCAACGACCTTGGTGACGGCACCTGCGAGGTGATCGATTACAAGTCGGGCAAGGCGTACGGCCCCCAACTCAAGTACAGAGAGTGCTTCGGAGATGATCCCAGCGACGTCCAGCTTCTCATCTATTACCTCGCCTGTCGCGAAGGCGTGGACGAAGAAGGCCTGCCGCTGGCATTCAATCCACGCTATCTCTCCTTGTGGTATCCGAAGGAGTACAAGAGCAAGTCCAGGGAGATCAGCCAGGCCATGTTCGCCGTTGGCGAACGGTTGGTTGGGCCGAAGGCGTGGCAGCACAGGCTACTGACCGAAGAGGACTTGAGCCAGGGCAGGGCCACGGTCGTGAGCGCCATCCGGCAGATCCGCGCAGGCGATTTCCAACCGCGGCCCAGAGCCGACGTCTACGGCACCTGCCTCAACGCCTTCAGCGGCTGCCCGCAAGCGACCATCTGCCACTATGGCAGGGGACCGGCGGAGTGATCGGTCAGCTGGCGAATTCAGAGCTGACCCACGAACAGCTGGCCGCGAGTCGGGCCGGGGTGGACGGCGCCTGGTTGATAGCCGCCGGTCCCGGCACTGGCAAGACGTTTACCATCGTGGAGCGCTTTCTCTGGCTCGTTCAGGAGATGGGCCTGCGGCCTGACAGCATCCTGACCATGACGTTCACCGACGCTGCGGCGGCGGAGTTGCGGGAGCGACTGCAGGGCCGGCTGGAGCAGTCGCTGGACGAGGCTTGGATCGGCACTTTCCACGGGCTGTGTGGGAGGCTGATCCGGGAGCACGCCTACTTGATCGGCCTGCCCCGTGACCTCCGGACGCTGGACGAGCTGGGTCAGCGCCTCCTGCTCGACCGCGTCCAGGCACAGTTTCGAAGCGGAGCCGAGCCCGGGTTGGAACAGGAGTTCAAGCAGCTGCAGGCGGACGACCTCGAGATGCTGCTCAAGGCAGCACCCAACTTCACCCTGAAGCTGAAAGGAAGGGGCATCTCGCCCGGCGAGTTCAAGCACCTGGCCTATGCGGCACATGCCAGGCAGGAGCATCCCACACCCGATTCGGCGCAGTCCGAGCTGGAGGCGATCGAGGTGGTCCACACTTTCTTCAGCGCGTACGAGCGCCGGCTGCGCGAGGCAGGCAGGCTGGACTTCGACGATCTGATCCTGCACACGATTCTCGCTCTGCGTTCCCGGTCCGAGTTCCAAAGCAGGTGCCGACGCCAGTTCCGCCACCTCCTGATCGACGAGTTCCAAGACACCAACGGCATCCAGCTGCAGCTGATCGAGCTGCTCGCCGCGCCTGGCTTTGGCAATGTCACAGTGGTCGGGGACGCCAAGCAATCGATCTACGGCTGGCGCGACGCCGAGATCGAAAACATCCGAACCGGCTTTCCCGGCCGGCCGCTGCCGCTGACAGTCAACCGCCGCTCTCGTCAGGAGATACTCGACTGTGCCACTGACTTCATCCGCCGGGACCCTGACTTCGCCGCGGAGCCTGACCTCCTCGCGACCAGGGGTGCGGCCGGCCACTGCGTGACTGTGATGATGGCCGCGGACGCCGCCGAGGAAGCGCGGCTGGTCGGGGCCGAGATTGAGCGGTTGGTTCGCTCGGGGGCGTCGCATCGGAACATCGCGCTGCTCACCTATTCGACGCGCCACCTCCCGCCCGAGTTTGAGCAGGAGCTGCGCAGGCGTGGCATCCCTTACGTCACCGCCGGCGGCTCCGGCTTCTTCGATCGGGAGGAGACGAAGGACGTGCTGGCACTGGTCAGGCTCGTCGCGGACCCGCTCCACGACGGCGCGCTGGCCCGGATGCTGCAGGGCCCAGTCATCCGCCTCGATGATGCGGCCGTGTACAGGTTGGCGTCGCGACGCTTCGGTCGCTGGGGCATGCGCCTGCGGGACTGCCTCGATGAGTCTCAGGCCGAGGGCTGGCCGGAGATCCCGCTGGCGACCGTTTCCCGTCTGGAACGGAACCTGGCGCTGGTGGACGAACTTGCCCGCCGCTCGGACCAGCTCTCGGTTGCCGACGCGTTGAACCAGCTGCTGGAGGGATCTGGCTACCTGCGCCACTGCCAACTGCGGTCTCGCCGCGAAGGGCCGCGCTCCCTCCGCAACATCCGGAAGGTCTTCGAGCTCGCCAACAGGTACGAGCGGGAGGAGGCCCTGGGGGGCATCGCAGGGTTCGTCGGTCACCTGGACCGCGTTATGGCGGGCAGGGACCTGAGTGAAGCCAGTCCGCCCGAGGCGGAGGACGCCGTCCGGCTTCTCACGATTCACGGCGCGAAGGGCCTGGAGTTCGGCACTGTCTTTCTCCTGAACGTGCGCACGCCGAAGCCGAGCAGCCGCGACCAGCTCTTCTTCGATCAACACCTCGGCTTTCTGATGAAGAGGTGGAAGGGTGAACCCCATCCGCGCTATGACGTCCACAGGCCAGACAGCGCAGTCAAGCGATTGACCACGCGCGAGCGGCGGCGCGCCGTCTATGTAGCTCTCACCCGGGCTCGGGACTCCGTCTATATCAGCGCCGCTCGCAGCGAGACCTACCCGGGGGAGATCACCGGAGAGCTCGAGCCCGACGACCATTTCGGGGAGCTGTTGGAGTGGGCCCTCGAACACCCGGCGGCAGCGCGGGTGGTCACTGCCGAGCAGCTGCAACTGGGCGGCGGGCTGGCGCCGGCGCCAAGCGCTGCCCCAGCCAGCGTCGATGTCGACGCACTCATCGAGCGCCTGGCGCTGCTGAAGGCGTCCGCTCGCTCAGCACGCATCGACGGCGATGCCCAGCGCCGGCTGAAGGTGAGCTTCTCCCAGCTTCATCAGTTCGAGCTGTGCCCGGTGCGCTACCGCTTCCAGCACGTCTGGCAGGTGCCCTGTCCCCCCGACGAGCTCCTACCCCAAGCGGCGGCCTCCGCAACCGGGGGCCTCAATCTCGGCGCGGCGGTCCACGAGGCGCTCGCCGCTTGGCACAGCGCTGGTGGCGATATCAGCACTCACTACTCAGGGCCGCCCGAGGGCCGGCAGATGCTGCTGGCGTACGCCGCGCAGCCGCTGGCGGGGGCCAGAACGCTGGCGACCGAGTTCGACTTCACCCTCCGGCTGGACACCGGCGAGCCGGCTGGAGCGGTGGTCCTGCGTGGAGTCGCCGATCGCATTTGTGAGGTGGAGGGGCGCACCCTGATCGTCGACTACAAGACGAACGCCAACTTGAACCGAAGGCTGCGGCGAGCCTATGCGATCCAGCTCCAGCTGTACGGGCTGGCCTTGGAGCAGGGTCTTCTCCCGGGCCGCGCCGACGGGTACCGATTGGCGCTCTGCGACCTTCGGCGAGGTGAGCTACTCGAGATCGAACCCGACGCCGATGCGGCCAGGAGCTGGGTCATCGAGGCTGCTCAGCGCATTCGGGATGGCGACTTCCGGCTTGGTCAAGAGCATCACGACAGGCCCTGCTTCTTGTGCGCCTTCCGACCTATCTGTTCGGATCGCAGGTGAGGAACGCGGACGAGCTGAAAGTCCACTACTTCCAACGCCGGGAACTGCCGGCCGCTATCGAGTTCGCCGAGGCCGGGGGCATCGCCGTACACCGCAACTTCGATCGCTATCACGGCACGCTCTCGCCCCGCGGTATAGCCATGCAGAGGCCGTTCTTGCATGTCATCGGGCTCCGCCCGCAACTGCAGGCATGGGGCGCCGCCTACGGCCTGCGGCCGGAGTGGATTCAGCCGGAGAAGCGGCGCCGCGTCGCTCACTACGACGTCTTCGGTGAACATGCCGAACGGCTCCTCGCGAAGCTGGGGGTAGCACACTTGGTGTGACGCGATGCGTCAGACGCGTTACAATGACGCAGAGCGTCATCCGACCATCGCCGAAGGAGCATTTGCGCATGAACGAAGACACGAAGGTGCAGGAACGGATTGCCAGCACCGCTGCCGGCGGTGTTGCCGAGACCACCAAGGCGGCTTCCCACCCCCGCCGGACGGCTCGCAATCGGGTCAGGCGCCTGGAGCGCAGCCGCACCCCGACCGCTCGGCAAGCGCGGCGCCAGGCTGCCCAGCTGGTGACCGGAGCTGCGAGCGCAACGACAGCTCTCGTGAACGGCATCAACCCGTCAGAGATTGTGTTTCGGGGTCTCGGCTTGATGAAGTCGCAGGCCCGCCGCCGCGACCTGGTCGGCGAAGCCGCCTACCGTGCGCTCGAATTGCTGCACAACGGCCTGGGTGGCGCCCTCCGCTCACTCAGCCGCCTGCAGGCAGCCAGCCAGCCGCCCGCCCGGACCAGGGTGAGCCGTTCAGCCGCGTCGACCCGCCCGAAAGCCGCTCGCCCCCGACAGCGGACCAGCACGGCGTCCAGCCGGGCAGCTGCCCCGGCGACAGCCGCCGGAACGCCCCGCAAGCGGTCGACTTCGACGTCCTCCCGCCCGGCCGGCCGCCGGGCCGCGCCGCCCAGTTCCTCCTAAGCCCCAACACTTGAGAGGGGCCGGCCGCAGGAGCGTCCGGCGTTTCCCTTCTCTCGGTTGGGTGCGTGATAGGCGTTCACTGCGGCAGCCGCAATTCACGCATCGAAAGCCCGAACTCGGGACGGCCGAGCCGGTTTTTGGTTGCAAGCCTCGGGCCCGATCGGCCGGTTGTCGCTCGCTTTGGCACGGAGCACAGCGCACGCCCTGCTTCAAGTTGGGTCTTAGAGACAGGCGATGAGCTGGGCGACCTCTCCCTGGGCTGCCGGTCCTACCACGTAATAAGTGATCCCGTACGTCTCCCGGCGCTCCTGCATGAGCTCCGCTGTCCGGGCGGCCGAACCTATGAACACCGACGGCATGTCAAGCACCTGGTCTGGTGTGACGCCGCGCCAGCCGCGCTGCCTGATCAGGTCCTCGGCGGCGGTGAGCCGGTCTTCCCGCGGGAGCAGGGTCATGAACATACCCAGCTCGATCTCAGGTAGGCGCGATCCGGCTGCCTCTCTGATCCAGTGCAACCGCTTCTCGACCTCGTCAGCCAGGCGGCTGGTCGGATCCTCGACCAGCACCCCGTCCTTGATGGCAGCTGAGAGCAGGCCTATGCTGTCAGCTTCCCGGGCGGCGATGCCAAGCATTCGCTTACCGCCGGCTCCGACCAGAATCGGCGGCCGCGGCCTCTGCACCGGCTGAGGAAAGTTCTGTACGCCTTCGAGGCGATAGTGCTGGCCAGAGAACGTGACGGGCTCTCCGCTGAGGAGGGCTTTGTAGATCTGGACCGCCTCGGCAAACCTTCCCACTCGAACAGCCGGAGATTCGAAAGGAATGCCGGCTTGCCGGTACTCGGCTTGCAAGAAGCCGGTGCCCAGCCCCAGCTCAAACCTGCCGTCCGAGAGGACGTCGATGGTCGCTGCTTCCTTCGCCAGCAGAACCGGGCTTCGGTAGTCGTTGGCCATTACCATGCTGCCCACACGCAGGGTGCCGGTGATCGCTGCCACATAGCTGAGAGAGCTGAGCGGCGCCAGCTGCTGACCGAATGGCTCGGCCAGGAAATGATCCCGGATCAGCAGAGTCGAGAAACCGCCTGCCTCGGCAGCTTGGGCGGTCCGTGTCAGCTCCCGCCGACCAAGGACCTTCTCAGCGATGACGCCAAAGCGAAACTGTCTGAGCACAGGGGATACAACCCGATCCAGGGTCAGGCTGTTGCATCCCGGCTCCGCCGGCGCCGTTGGCAGCGGCCGGCCAAAGCGTCAGGCAAACTTTCGTGTCTGGTCCCGGCGGTAGAAGCGGGCGGCAATCCCGAACAGCACAGCTGCCCACACGATCAACCAGAGGATCGCCCAGAGAGGATCCTCCTTGCCCTGACCAACGGAATTCCAGGCGAGCTGGCCGTAGTGGTAGGTGGGAAAAAAGACGCCGATCTTCTGGATCCAGTCAGGCATGATCGTCAGCGGGATGAAGAGACCGGAGAGGAAGGACATCGGCAGGTAAATCAGGTTCGCCAGGGCCGGCGCATTGTTGGCTGAGGCACCGTAGCCGACGGCCAGCCCCAGTCCCAGCACTGGCAGGGCGCCAAAAACCAGGCTCACCAGCAGCAGCAGCCAGCGAGCAGCCGAGAGCTGCACGTGCCCGTACGCAGCGCCGAAGATGAAGAGGGGGATCAGGGACACCACCGCCACTGCCATCGCGGTGACGATCTCGCTCGCAATGGCAACCCAACCCGGTAGAGGAGTGGCTCGCTGGAGCACGTCGATCTTCTGCGCCCGGGCGGTCGCCACGCCGATGCCAATGTTGAAGACCATGATGCTGCTCACCGCGTAGGCGCCATACGAGCCGAGCAGATAAGCGAAGAAATCGGCGGCTCCGCTCTTTGGCGCAAAGACTGTGCCGAAGAGCGCGTAGAACATGAGCGGCAGCACCATCGAGAACACCAAAAACAGCGGACTGTGGCGATAGAACTGGGCCCGCGCCTTGAGGGAGGCCAGCAGCATTCGCGACACCGGCGCCACCGGCATGCCGGACGGCCTGGTCATAACCTGCGTGCTCACCGATTCACCTCCTCAAGCGGGGAAGAAACCGGCTCAACCAATCTAGACGCGCCAGCGTCGGTCTTGTGGTGCGCGGTCAGGGCGAGGAATGCCTCCTCCAGGTCGGCCCCCACGACGCTCAGATTCCTGATGCCCATGCCGCGCTGGAACAACGCGCGCAAAACGTCCTCGGGCTGATCCGTCAGTAGCTTGGCCCGTTGGCCGGAGATCTCCAGTCGCTTTCGCGGCAGGCCATCAAAATCAGCTTCGGTCAGAGCGCGGTCACTATCGAAGGTAACGCGTCGACCGGCCACCTTCGACTTGATGAAGTCTGGCGTGCCGTCCGCCACCACCAGGCCGCGGTCCACCACGACTATCCGGTGCGCCAGCTCGTCCGCCTCGTCCAGATAGTGGGTGGTGAGCACGATGGTCCGGCCGCCGGCGGCGAAGGTCTTGATCGAGTCGAGGAACGTCCGGCGGGACTCCACGTCCATCCCCACAGTCGGCTCGTCCAGGAAGATCACCTCCGGGTCACCGGCCACCGCCAGCGCGTAGTAGAGCCTCTGCTTTTGGCCGCCCGAGAGCTTCGCCACCGGCTTCTTCGCCTCTGGCTCCAGGCCGGCCAGGGCGATGGCCCGGCCGGCAGACATGGGATTGGGATAGTAAGCGCGGAACAGGTTGACAAGCTCGCTCACGCTCAGCGTCTGGTTGACGCCGGACTCCTGGAGCATGACGCCGCAGCGGCTCCGGGCGCGGCGGTCGGCAGGGTCCAGGCCCATCAACCTAACTGTGCCGGTGGTGGGGCGCCGCAGGCCCAGCATCATGCCAATCGCTGTCGTCTTGCCCGCTCCGTTTGGACCCAGCAGCGCCAGCAGCTCGCCCTCGGCTATGTCCAGATCGATGCCTTTCAGCGCTTCCACCGGCCCGAAACGCTTGGTGACACCTCTCAGCTCAGCGACTGTCATCTCGCTTCGAGCCTAACCTGCCGGGCGAATCAGGGGAAGTTCCAGACCTCATCAGGTTTTGATGACGTTCGTCACAACGGAACCGAGGGCACTGTCACTTGGCAGGAGCAGGCTGTCGGCTTAGCCTTCCTTGATAAACAATGGACCACCGCCTCGAGGCACTCCGGCTTCGCCTGCGCCAGAGAGCCTGGCGCGCACTCGGTTTTGTCTGGCTCGTACTCTTGGTGTTCGAAGCAGCCGCCTACTACGGTCGTCCGCACTCACTCCAGGACCGGTTGCTGGTCGCAGTCACCGTGCTGATCTTCATGGCCGTGGACACCTGGCTCATCACCCGCGCTGTTCCCGCATCGCTGGAAGCCCCGCGCGCCAAGTCGCACCCCTACGAGGCTCTGGCCTCCATCCTGGCATTGGTCGGCCTGTCGTTCGTCCTCGTCTCCTTCGACGGCGCTGACTTTGCGGCAGCCTTTTACTTCCCGGTCATCGGGGCAGCGTTCGCCTTCCGCTCGTGGCGGGGCTGGAGCCTCATCCCCCTCATCTCGCTGGCGATCTTCACCGCCACATTGGCTGGCGGCCTTCGCTGGTACTACGCCGCTCTCTATTCGGGCAGCATGCTGTTCACGGGTCTCTTCATGGTTGGCATCGCCGCCTTGATCCGCTCCAATCGACAGCTGCAAGC
>JALZAW010000522.1 GCA_030948155.1 Candidatus Dormiibacterota bacterium
GCGGGCGGCGCGCCAGCGCCTCTCCCCAGCGACCAGCTGAAACCGGTCGCCGGCTCGGCGGACCAGGATCGGCTGGAGCAGGCCGTGGAGACGGATCGACTCGGCCAAGTCGCGCAGCGAGTCGGCCGGGAAATGGCGTCTCATCTGCTGCGCGGACGGCTCCACCTGGTCCACGTTCACGTACTCGGGGATGCCCGAAAAGATGCCGTCCGGCGGGATCGGGATCAGCGCCTCCAGGCCCCGGCCCAGCGCGCGACCACCTGGTCGGCTCATCGGCACATCACCTCCTCGGCCAGCTGCCTGTAGGCTTGCGAGCCCCGACACTCGGGGTCGTACAGAGTCACCGGCAGGCCGTGGCTGGCGGCCTCGCTGACGCGCACGTTGCGTGGGATGAGCGTGCGCAGGAGGTGCTCGGGGTAGACACGCCGCACCTCCGCCAGCACGTCCCAGGCGAGCGTCGTGCGGCTGTCGAACTGGGTCATTACGATCCCTGCCAGCTCGAGGCTCGGGTTAAGGCTCATCCGCACCAGCTGCTGGGTGTGGAGAAGGTGGGCCAGGCCCTCCAGCGCGAAGTACTCGCACTGCATCGGGACCAGCATCGCGTCGGCCGCGGCCAGGGCATTGAGGGTGAGCAGCCCCAGCGAGGGCGGGCAGTCGATGAGCACGAAACCGAAACCCCCGACCAGGTCCTGCAGAGCTAGGCGCAGCCGGAGCTCGCGCTCGGGCAGGGTTGCGAGCTCGATCTCGGCGCCGGCTAGGCTGACCTGGGAAGGCACCAGCCAGAGGCCGTCGATCGCGGTCGGCGTAGCCACCTCGTCCAGGCCGGCACTCCCCGCCAGGAGGTCGTAGATGGTCAACCGCGCCCGGGCCGGATCGACTCCCAGCCCGCTAGTGCTGTTCGCCTGCGGGTCGGCGTCCACGATGAGGACCTGGGCGCCGCGCTCGGCGACGGCCGCGCCGAGATTGATGGCCGTAGTGGTCTTACCGACGCCTCCCTTCTGGTTCACCAGGGCCAGGATGCGAGTGGAGGATATCAACATGTTGGGGTCAACCTGGGGAAAGGTTTCAACATTTGGTGTGGGAGGCGAGAGTGTGGCCGTCACGCCAGGATTCTAACTCTCGGCTGCGCGGACGCCCAGCCTGGTTGTAAAGACAAACGCGCCGAGCGCAGCGGCCACCAACAGCGCCTCGACCAGGATGCCCGGCAGCAGCAGCGGGCCCGGCAGCGCGCTCGCCGCCAGGCCGTTGTAGGTGGCGTGGCACAGGGTCGAGGTGGTGGTGTTCGCGTAGCGCCGGATGAGCCCCAGGCAGCAGGCCAGCAGGAAGACGGTGACGGTGTCGATGGAGAGGCCGTACTGGGTGTGCACGGCGGCGAACAGGACCGACGTGAAGAGGATGCCGAACCGGGGTTGGAGCGCGCCTCGAAAGAGCGCCTCCTCGCAAATCCCGGGAGCGAGGGCGATGGCCGCCACCCCGAGGGGGCCGCTGATGCCGGCAAACAGGTGCTGGTTGAGATCTTCGATCTGGTGTTCGAGCCCCGGGGTAAGGCGTTGAGCCAGAAGGGTCGCGCCACTGCTGGCGGCGAAGAAAACGCCGGCGGCAGCAACGGCCAGCAGGACGTGCCAGACCTGGGGCCGATCGTATCCGAGGCGAGCCCAGGTCTCCCGCCCCGGCCGGCGCACCAGCAGCCCGACCCCGAAAAGGGCTGCCAATAGGTACGGGATCTCTTGCACGATCAGATCCAGCGGACCGATCGAGAGGCCGGACCGGGCCTGGAGGCTGATCGTGTTCACGGTCAGCACGGCCCCGAGCTGGCTGGCCAGCAGGACGAGCGCCAGGATGAGGGCGGTGGCGTGGACGGCGCTGGCCGGGTTCAGGGGCAGGACCCGCGCCACCTGGGTTCTGCCTCGGCCCCAAACCACCAGACAGCAGACGACGCCGGCCGCCGCGATGATGGCCCCGTACGCCGGCAGCCCGTGGGTGCCAGACCGGCCGGAGAGAAGGCCCCCGGCAATTGCCACCAGCAGGCCGACGACCACTGTGCCCAGGGAGATCGCGGCCAGCAGGGCCCAGGTCACGAGCCCGAAGCCATTGTCGACCGGCCCGAAGCCAAAGGCGGCAGCCGGCGGGTATGTTCCACGTTTTACATCGCCACGCGCCGACAGAGTGGGCAGGCCGCGATCAGCGAGGTTGGCGCAGAGGATCAGGGGCAGCGGCAGCAGGAGCGCGGCGGCGTCCGTCCAAGACAGCGCCGACAGGTCAGGCGCGGCTTCGAACCTCGGCGCCGGATGGGAGCGGCCGGACGGGCATGGGCGCGAGTATAGGGACGCCACGGGCGGCCCTTAACGCCCCCTCTACAATGGCGAGGATGCCGCCGCCGGACGACGCCGAGGAGCAGATGTCCGAAGCGTCGCGGATGCAGGCCCTCGTGGCGGCGGCGGCTCGGTCCGCCGAACTCCAGCCCCGAGAAAGGGAGCGCCTTCTACGAGCCGCCGCCACCGG
>JALZAW010000078.1 GCA_030948155.1 Candidatus Dormiibacterota bacterium
AGCGCGGATGCTGGAGAAAACAATGATGCTGCCGCTCCCGCGCTCGGCGAAGGCGCGACCGAAGTCGCGCAGCAGACGGAAGTTGGCCTTCAGGTTCAGCTCAACCACCCGATCGAAACCATCGTCATCGAGGTCCAGGATCGGCTTGCGAACGTTGATGGCCGGCGTCACGACCAGCACGTCCGGCACGCCGCTCGCGGCCATCACTTGGGCGGCTGCCCCGGGATGGAGGATGTCCAGCGCCAGCGGCTGAGCGCGGCCGCCCGCTTCGATCACCGCGGCAGTGGTTGCCGCCGCCGTCGCCAAGTCCAGATCCGCGCAGGTGACTTCCGCCCCCTGAGCCGCCAGTCCCTCGGCGCACGCTCTGCCGATGCCGCTACCCGCGCCGATCACCAGCGCCCGGCGGCCGGCCAAAGAGAAGAGCCGGCCGTAATCGATCATGTCTGACAGGCTAGTGCCTGGCTACCTTGATGGCGGTGTTCGGTCGCTTGGATTCCTCGTTGGTTGCCCTAGTGCCTGGTCGAGCGTCGTCGATTCAAACGTCCCTGGCGGCATGGCGGTCTACAGCATGGGCGTGCGTAAGATCGGGTTGGTATGGCGCTTCAGCGATTGAATCCTGAGGGGCTCTTCCAGGCCCAGGCGTACAGCCAGGTGGTCTTGGCGACTGGTGATCGGCTGGTCTTCATCGCCGGCCAGGTCGCGGTGGATGGCAACGGTCAGGTCGCCCCGGATGCCAACTTTGCCGACCAGGCCAAGCAGGCCTTTTTGAACGTTGGTCGGGCGTTGGCGGCGGCAGGTGCCAGACCTGCTGACGTCACGAAACTGACCATTTACGTCGCTGGCTATTCGCCCGAGCATCTGCCGGCCATTGGGGATGCGCGCCGAGCTGTCTTTGCTGACACCCTTCCAGCCAGTACGTTGGTCGGCGTGGAGTCGCTGGCCCAGCCTGAATTCATGATTGAGGTAGAGGCGACCGCGGTACTGGACTGAGTGGGTCCTCTCTGAAGTGTCAATCATGAATCGGCGGCTCCAACGAATTCGGTTGGACCATTGCGGGCGGCGGCCACTGGCCCGGCATGCACGCAGTCGGCTCCAGAGCCACCTCCGACGGACCTGGTGGTCACAGCTCCCGGAGCACGGCCCCCAGGATCGCCAACCCCGCGCTGACCTCGGAGTCGTCCAACACCAGCGGCGGGCAGAGCCGGATCGAGCTGCTGCCACAGGTGAGCAGGAGCAGGCCGCGCTGGAAGGCGCGCTGGATGACCTCGTTGGCGAGCGCCGGGGCGGCCATCTCCAGCGCCAGCATGAGTCCGATGCCTCGGGCGTCTTTCACCTGCTGGGGATGGTGGGCCTGCAGCTCGCGCAGGCCGCTCAGCAGGCTGTCGCCCATTCGGGCGGCGTTCGCCAGCAGCCCCTCGTCGAGCAGCTGCAGAGTGGCCAGGGCGGCGGCACAGGCGACCGGATTGCCGCCGAAGGTGCTGCCGTGGGAGCCTGGCGCCCAGTTCATGTGCTCCGCCGACGCGACGAACGCGCCCAGCGGCATGCCGGAAGCCAGCCCCTTGGCGAGGCAGACGATGTCAGGCTGTACGCCCCAGTGCTCGACGGCCAGAAAGCGACCGGTGCGCCCGATGCCTGACTGCACCTCGTCGGCGACGAGGAGGATGCCGTGGCGGCTGGTCAGCTCGCGCAGCCGAGAGAGGAAATCGCTGGGTGGCACGAGGTAACCGCCCTCACCCTGGATGGGCTCCACAAAGAGCGCTGCCACGCTCTCGGCTGGCACGACTGTCGAGAGCAGGTCCTCCAGGCGGCGCATCGACTCTGCGGTGCTGACGCCGGTCGCCGGACTGGGGAACGGAGCGTGGAAGACCGCCGGGATGAGCGGCGCAAAGCGGCGGCGCTGGGTCGCCTTGCTGGCCGTCAGCGAGAGGGCGCCAAGAGTGCGGCCGTGGAATGCCCCGAGGAAGGCTATGTAGTTGGGCCGCTGGGTGACGTAGCGAGCCAGCTTCATGGCTCCCTCGATTGCCTCCGCACCGGAGTTGGTGAAGAAGACGCGAGCGGGCCTACCCGGCAGGCACTTCTGGCTGAGCCTCTCGGCGAGTTCGATCTCGCGCTCGTAATAGAAGTCGGTGCCCGACATGTGCAGGAAGCGAGCCGCCTGCTCGGTAACCGCCTGGACTACCCGCGGGTGGCTGTGACCCGTGGCGTTGACGGCTATGCCTGCCGTGTAGTCGAGGAACTCGTTGCCGTCCACGTCGGTCGCCCAACAGCCCTGGCCGCGCTCCATCACGAAGGGATAGGGCCGGGTGAAGCTGGGCGACAGCGCGTGGGCGTCGCGCTCGATGAGCGCTGCGGCCTTCGGTCCGGGCAGGACGCCTGTCAGCCTGGGCGAGCGCTGAGGAGAGGTGATCATGCTTGGTACTCCGAGCAACATACTGAGCCGCCGGTCGAAGCGGCTGAAGGATGTGAGGCGGCTGCCGATCGGCGATGCAGTTCGGGCTCCCGATCGCAAGTGCCCCCGGCGGCTACTCGTAGTACTGGCCGCGGTACTCGATCCAGCCCGGCGTGGGGCAACCGCTTGAGGTCTTGGCGTGAGTGCAGTGCACGCCAATTTGGCTCGGGCTGTCGATGTAGAGCTGGCCGTGGATCACCACAGAGTCCCCGCTGTGCGCTGGAACCCAGGTCGCCAAGGCTGTGTTGTGGTCTACTTCGAGGCGCGTGACTCCCGGAGCCATCACCAGCAGGTGCTCGTGCGTGCCGGACTGGAACGGGTCCTGAAGCAGCGTTCCGTCGACAGTCACCTCACCGCCCGAATGTCCCTGCCGGACCGCCTGCTGAAAACCGCTGTCGTCAGGGGCAGAGTGGTTCTCGCCACAGCCAAGCAACACGAGTGCGAGCGCGCCAGCCAGCAAGGCGGTCAAGAGAGCGTGAGAGGATCGGACAGGCTCGGGTGGCTGTTGAGCATTACTTTCCCGAGCGACACCCTTCGCCCGAAGAGCCGCGACCGCGCGCCAGCAGTGAAAGGATGCGAGAACGGCTATTCGTCCTCGCCCAGAGTGCCGTTCTCGCTCGGGTCGTGGCGGCGCAGCGGCGGCCAGAGGATCTTGGCAGGACCCTTGCGGTAGAGCTCCGCCGGGCGGCCCCCTTGCGGTCCCTTGGGCGGGGCAATGCCCCCGACAGGGGTGACGAAGCCCTCCAACCGCAACACCTTGCGCCGAAAGTTGGAGGGATCTTGCGGCATCGCCCAAACCTCCTCATAGATCGCGCGCAGATCGGAGAGGGTGAACGGCTCCTCCAAGAAAGCCGCCGCCAGCGGCGTGTACTCGATCTTCGCTCGAGCCCTGTCGATGCCCTCGGCGATGATGCTTGCGTGGTCGAAGGCGAGGTCCGGCGCATCGGGCCCGCTCAGCTCGCCCACCGGCCAGAAGCGGCTCAGCGCGGCGTCCGACCCAGCTCGGGGCGCAGGCAGATCGGGGAGGAAGGCCACGTAGGCGACCGAGACGACCCGCATTCGGGGGTCACGGGCCGGCTCGCCGAACGTGCGCAGCTGCTCCAGGTGCATCTCGCCGGGCAGGTTTTCGATGCCGGTCTCCTCCTGCAGCTCCCGGATGGCCGCGTCGATCAGATCTTCCTGCTGGCCCACGAAGCCGCCGGGCAGCGCCCATCTCCCCTTCTCCGGGTGGTCGCCGCGCCGAAGCAGCAAGACGCTGAAGCGGCCGTGCCTCACCGTGAGCAGCACTATGTCAACAGTCACCGCGACGGGCGGCAGCGCTCGAGGGTCGTACTGGGCGAGAAAGTCCTTCTCGCTCTGCTGTTTCGGCTCTCTCATCGCGACTCCTCGCGCGTCCGGGTGGGTCGGGCCACGATTGCGGGCGGGCCGGACTGGATGCTCAGCTGCTCAGGGCTCAGCTGGCACTTCGCCTGTTGGTGAAAGGCGCGCGCCTCTTCTACCGAGCGCCGGAGCAGGATGCGGCCCTCGCCCACCACCCGCTCCTGCAGAGGCAGCCCTACCGGTGGCGACTCCGGGGCCGAGTCGCTGACCACCAGGTCCTCGGCAATGATGAACCGGGAGGCGTCGAACCGACGGTAAGCCCACTTCCGGCCGCCCAGACTCAGCTTGCTCGCCGAGCGCTTGCTCACCCGGCGCAGCGGCTGCTCACCGTCGTCGGAGTCAGCTATCGCCACCAGCTTGTAGACGAAGCCCGGGCTCGGATGGGCTATCAAGCGCTCGCCCGAGCCGAACCCGCCGGCGGCGCCGAGGCTCAGCTCGTCCATTGCGTATTCGTCAAGCCCGCCTGTCAGCACGATGCGGGCCTGTCGCGCGCCCAGGCTGTTCAGCAGGCGGCGGGCCTTGGGCAGCTCCGAGAGCAGGTCGCCCGAATCAATTCGGACCCCGCCCAGCTCCGGGCCGGCGGCCGCAACGGCATTTCTGATGCCCTGTTCCAGGTCGTAGGTGTCCACCAGGAGCGTGGTTTCAGGACCCTGGCTGGCGACCTGCGCGCGGAACGCCGTCAGCTCGTCCCGGTGGGCCATGGTGAAACAGTGGGCGGCAGTGCCGGTGACCGGGATGCCATAGCGGTAACCGGCCTCCATATTGGAGGTGGCTGAGAAGCCTGCGATGTAGGCGGCGCGGGCGGCGTCGATCGCCGCCTCCTCATGTGTGCGGCGGCTCCCCATCTCGGTGATGGGCAAGCCCCGAGCGGCAGTCACCATGCGCGAGGCCGACGATGCGATGCCCGAGTCCCAATTGCAGATGCTGAGGCAGAGGGTCTCCAGCAGGACCGCTTCGGCAAAGGGAGCCACCACCGTCAGCAGGGGCGAGTTGGGAAAGTAGAGATCCCCCTCCTGGTACGCCCAAACGTCCCCAGTGAAATGCTGGCCCTCCAACCGCCCGCGCGTGTCAGCATCCGCCACCTGGGTCTCGTTCAGCCAGCACAGTTGATCGGCTGTGAAACGAAAGTTCTCCAGCCGATCCAGCAATCTGCCCAAGCCGGCGAAGACTCCGTAGCGCCGGCCTTCAGGCAGCCGCCGGGCGAAGAGCTCAAAGACCGCGAGGCGGGAGGCAACCCCTGAGCGAATCGCTCCCTGCAGGTTGCCCAGCTCATACTGGTCGGTGTGAAGCGCCGGCGAATCCGATGCCAGCACGAGATTCCCCCGCCGCATGTTTAGGTTTATTAGACCATAACAGGAGCTGGCGACCTGCCTTGCCAATCGTCGAGTGTGAGGGCTGGAGCCGGGTGGTAGGCTTGCGGCAAATCGACAATGAATGAGCAGACACTCACCCGCGACGAGCGCGCCGGCGAAGAGGCGGCCAATCCGAACCGGCTCCTACCGGACGAGGACCCCAGCAGCCGCGACCCCGACGACGCCCGGCACTGGCTCGAGGTCTACGACGAACTGCTCGACTTCAAGCGCAAGATGCTGACGATCGCCGAGGAGGCGCTCGAAGGCATGCACGACAAACCGGCTCGCCGAGAGGTGGTCGACACCGACCGGCGAGTGCTTCGAGCCGAGTGCGATCGCTTCGAGAAGCGCCTGGCCTTCTGGCGCAACCGCCTGGCTGCAGCGCGGGACGGCAAGGGGCCCTGACCGGGCCGGCCGAGCGCAGCGACCGCTGTGCTCAGCCACCCAGATAGGCCTTGCGAACAGCAGGGTCCTGGCGGAGGGCTTGCCCAGTCCCAGTGAGTAGGATTCGCCCCGTCTCCACCACATAGGCTCGCCCGGCAACCTCCAGCGCGCGCAGCGCGTTCTGCTCCACGAGCAGGATTGTTGTCCCCGCGGCATGGATCTGCTCGATCACTCCGAAAACCAGATCCACAGTCTGGGGGGCGAGGCCCAGGGACGGCTCGTCCAGCAGGAGCAGCCGCGGCTTGCCAACCAAGCCGCGGGCGATAGCCAGGATCTGCTGCTCGCCGCCCGAGAGCTGGCCCGCCGCCAGATTGCGCCGCTTACCAAGGATCGCGAACCTGTCCATCAGTTCTTCGATCTCCCTCGCGACCTCCCGACCGTCGCGCCGGCTCCAAGCACCGAGCGCCAGGTTCTCACGCACGGTCTGCCGGGCCAGCACCTCGCGCCCCTCCGGCACCTGGATCAGCCCGTGGGAGACTATCCTGTGCGTCGGCGCCGTGGCGAGGTCCAAGCCATCGAAGACGGCAGTGCCGCCGTGCGGCCTGAGGACTCCCGAAAGCGCGTTCAGGATCGTTGACTTGCCGGCGCCGTTGGCGCCGATCAAGGCCACCACCTCGCCCTTGTCGACGCTGAAGGTGACGCCCTTGACAGCTTCGATGGCGCCGTAGCCCACCCGCAAATCCCGCACCTGCAGCATGGCCGCCGGCGCGTCGGCCGGGCGCGCCAAATCACTTGCACTGGAAACTGGAACCGCGGCGCCGACGGGCGCTTCCAACTCCGGCCCAGCCGCGCCCGGAGCTGCCATTGCCCCCTCCTCCCCAGCCTGGGAGCCCAGATAGGCAGTGACGACCGCCGGGTCTGCTGAAACCTCGGCGGGAGTGCCGAGGGCAATCCTGCGTCCGAAGTTGAGCACCGCCAGCTGACGACAGACGCCCATCACCAGGCGCATGTCGTGATCGATGAGCAGAATTGTGAGTCCTTCAGCGTTGAGCCCCTCGATGAGCTGCCGGATCTTGTCCTTCTCGGCCGGGTTCATGCCGGCGGCCGGCTCGTCCAGCAACAGCAGGCGAGGCCCGAGTGCGAGGGCCCGGGCGATTTCCAACCGACGCTGGTCCCCGTAGGAGAGTGTCATCGCCCGACGATTGTGGAACCGGTCTGGCTCCAGACCCACGCGGCTCAGAAGCTGACGAGCTTCGGCCACCCTCTCCAGCTGACCGCGCCGAAAAGCCGGCAGCAGGCCGAGCTGCTGGAGCGTGTCGTGCTTGCGCCGCGAGTGCATTCCGACCAGGACGTTCGCAAGCGCTGTCAGATGCTTGTAGAGGCGGATGGTCTGGAAGGTTCTAGCCACGCCCAGAGTGGCGATCTGGTGGGGCGCGCGGCCACCGATCTGCCGCCCCTCCAACTCGATCCGGCCGGATTGCAGCGGGACGTAGCCAGTGATTAGGTTGACCAGCGTGGTCTTGCCGGCGCCGTTGGGGCCGATCAGACCAAAGATGGTGCCGGCTTCGATCTCCAACGAGACCTGATCGACCGCCTGCACCCCACCGAAGTGGCGGGTGACGCCGCTAAGCGTCAGCAGGTGTGCGGGCACGCGTCAGCGTCCATTGGCGGGGCCACCAGCGCGGGCGGATCACTGCGAAGCCTCCGCCGCCGAGCACTCCCTGGGGACGGAAGATGATGATCAGGATCAGGATCACGCCGTTGATCACGTCGCGATAGTCGCGCGCCTGCCTGACAATCTCCGGCAGGGCGGTCAGGATCGTCGCGCCCAGGACCGGCCCCAGCACGTTGCTGATGCCACCGACGACAGCGAAGGTGAGGACCTGGATCGCCCGGCCGGTGCCGTATTCGGTGGGATCTACGAAGAAGTTGATGTGCGACTCGAGGCCGCCGGCCAGACCGGCGATGACAGCGCCGACCACGAAAGCCGCCATCTTGTAGAGCGGCACGTTGATGCCCTGGCTGGAGGCGGCCAGCTGGTCCTCGCGGATCGCCGCCCAGGCCTGGCCGAGCTTGCTGCTCGCCAACCGCCAGACTATGTAGGCGATCAGCGCGAGCACCACCAGGATCGGCACCACCCCGCCGATCGGATCTGCGTCGGGGTTCTTCAAGCCCTGGCCCTGACCGGTGATGGGCAGGTTCAGGATCACGCCGAAGCGAAGCGCCTCGCCGAAGCCCAGCGTCGCGATGGCGAGGAACACGCCGCGGAGGCGAAGCACAGGGAGGCCGACGACCACGCCGAGCGCTCCCGCCAGCAGAGCGCCGAGGGCGATGTTGAAGACCAGCGGCGTGGTGGCGTGCAGGCTCAGAATCACAGTGGTGTAGGCGCCGACCGCCATGAAGCCCACGTTGGCGAGCGTCAGCTGACCTGAAAAGAGGGTGACGAAGATCGAGATGGCGAGCAGCGAGTTGATTCCTATCTGGGCGATGAGCAGCTCATGCGACTGGTAGAAGCCGAGCGGATCGCTGAACAGCTGAAGGAAGAAGTCCAAGCCTTACAACCGTTCGCGCAGGCGCGCTCCAAAGAACCCCTGGGGCCTGACCACGAGCATCAGAAAGAGAGCCAGGAAGGCCACTCCGGCCTCGACGTTGCTGCCGAATCGGATGAAGGCGATGGCTTCGATCAAGCCCAGAGCGTAACCACCGACCACAGCGCCAGGGATGCTGCCCATCCCACCCAGAACAATCACCGCCAGGCCTTTCAGCTCCACCTGATCGCGCCCGATGTAGGGCGAGACGTCGGAGAGAGCGACGCCGAACAGGATGCCGGCCAGCCCGCCAAGCGCCGAGGACAGCGCCAGCGTGAGGGCGAAGATGCGGTCGACCTGGATGCCGAGCAGCCGCGCGGCGCGAGGGTTCTCCGCCACCGCCCGCAGGGCGCGGCCCACCTGCGTGTAGCGCATGACGTAGCCGAGCGAGAGCATGAGCAGGATCGAGATGACAAGAATCGCCACCTTGCTCGCCTCCAGGGTCAGGCCTGCCAGGTGATAGGTGGCGTTGGGCACCCTGTCCGCCGGGAACCGCACCGAGTTCGCGCCGTCTCGCCAGAGCCAGGCGAAGGGAGAGCCCGGTTTTGATTGCTCAACCAGGGAGACGAAGACCAGGGCCAAACCAATCGTCGAAATCAGCGCCGAGATCTGCGGCGCCTGCCGCCGGCGCAGCGGTCGCAGCGCAGCGTATTCCACTACCAGACCGAGAACCGCCGAAGCGAGGATGCCGCCGGCCGCAGCCACGAAGAAGGGTTGGGCATGGATCACCACCAGCGAGTAGGTGATGACAGCGCCCAGCATGAAAACAGCGCTGTGGGCCAGGTTGAGCACGTCGAGGATACCGAAGACGAGCGTGTAGCCGACGGCGAAGAGCGCGTAGATGGAGCCTATGAAGATAGCGTTGAGGAGCTGCTGCGCCAAGTCGCCTCCAGTATGAGAAGGAAATCTCCGCCCGGCGGGGCGGAGACCTACTACTGTCGCCCTAGTCGACCAATTTCTCGAGCATGCGACAGTTACAGTTCCACTAGCTGGAGATCTTCTGCACCAACTTGAAGCCGCCGGTTCCATCCATCTGGATGATCCAAATCGTCTGCTTCACGTCATGGTTCTTAGTGAATTGGAAAGGGCCGAGCGGGGAATCGATCTTGACGGTTTCCAGGGCGTCCCGCAGCTTAT
>JALZAW010000523.1:0-2146 GCA_030948155.1 Candidatus Dormiibacterota bacterium
GCCCTCCACCGTTGCGCTGACCAGAGTGCCGCCGCGGGCGGAGACCAGCGCTTCCACTGTGCCCTCGCCGCCGTCAGCGACGGGGATCTCAATCACTTCCGCTTCAGCCAGCGCGGCTCGCACGCCGGCGCCCAGGGCACGGGCCGCGGCCGGGGCTCCCAGGGAGCCCTTGAAGGGGTTGGGCGCGACGACTACCTTGATCGCCGCGCTCGGTCAGTAGACCGGGATGGTCCAGTCGCGGTACTTGCTGGTCTCCCCTCGCACGGCGTCGAAGTAGAGGCCCTGAATCTCCTGGCTGAACTCGCCCACCTCGCCGTTGCCAATTCGGCGGTGATCAACCTCGATCACGGGCGAGATCTGGGCCCCGGTTCCGCAGAGCAGCAGCTCCTCGCAGGTATAGAGCTCGGTCCGGTCGATGCTCCGCTCGACCACGGGGACGCCCAGCTCATCACGAATCATGTTGATCACGAGCCGCCGGGTGATGCCCTCCAGGATGTCGTCGGTGACCGGCGGGGTCACCCAGACCCCTTCCTTGTACAAAAAGAGGTTTTCTGCCGAACCCTCGGAGACGTGGCCGTCGGCGGTGAGCACTATGGCCTCGTCAAAGCCGGCTTCCAGGGCTTCGGACTTGGCGAGGGCGGAGTTCACATAGCCACCGCTCGCTTTGGCTCGGGCTGGTAGCGCTGAGTCGCTGATGCGCCGCCAGCTGGAAACCATGCATCGGATTCCCGCTTCGATCTCGACATAGTTGCCCATGGCTGCGGTGTAGATGAGGAAGCCGTCGGCCAGGCCGTGCAGCTGCACGCCTATCTGCTCGACAGACTTGTAGAGCAGCGGCCGGATGTAAGCGTCGGTTCGGTAATCGTTGCGTCGGAGCAGGTCGAGGGTGATGTCGATCAGCTCCTCGGTGGAATACGGCAGCTCCATGCGCAGGATCTTGCCCGAGTTGCGGAGCCGATCGTAATGGGCGGGGCCGTGGAGCAGGAAGAGCTGCTCCTGCGTCTCATTCCAGTAAGCCCGGATCCCCTCGAAACACGCGGTGCCGTAGTGGAGGGCATGGGTGGCGATGCCTATGTGGGCGTCGTGGTAACGGACCACCTCACCGTCATAGAAGACCCAGCTGTTCGGGTGTTCGGGACGGCTCGCAACTCGGCTCTTCAGTTCGATTTCCACAGTCATGCTGAAGCCGGATTGTAGGCCGCCCCCTGCCGGAGTGAAGTTCGCGGAGGCTGGTGAGCGTCGACGGCGGGTCGGATCGGCTATAACTCCTGTTGGAACGAATGGCCACTCTCTATGAGATCATCGCCGAGCTGCGCCAGGCGCATCGCGGGCCGGCGGGCACGAGAACTCTCGACCTGGCGATGTCAGCCCTCGGCGAGTCGAACGACAATCTCCGGCTGGCCTTGAGCCGGATCGACAGCAACTCACTGCCCACAGGTGGTGGGGCGATTCTGGAGGAGCTCGCCCAGCGCGCCGATGCCGAGGGGTTGGCGGATCAGCCGGCACCGATTTCCCTCGACGAGGAGCGGCGCAGCCGGGAAGGCGTCGACGGCTCGATGCTCGGGATCGCCGCGCTCCTGGGGCTGAGCGCGCTGATTCCTCTCCTGTTGGTGGCGGTGGTGATAGTCCACGCCGTCCGGGGCTAGGGGACCATGGCGCAGGAGTTCTCCTTCGACGTGGTGTCCGATTACGACAAGCAGGAGTTGACCAACGCCCTGGATCAGGCGCGGCGGGAGCTGGCAACGCGATTCGACTTCAAGGGCACCGACGCCCAGATCGAGCACAAGGGCGGCACCCTGGTGGTGGAGGCCTCCACCGAGGACCGGGCGCGGGCTGCCTTCCAGGTGCTGGTTGAGAAGGCGGTCCGGCGCAAGCTGTCGGCCAAGCTGTTCAAGGCCGGGGAGCCCAAAACAGTCGGCAAGGGCCGCGGCCAGATCGAGGTCACACTCAACGCTGGGATCAGCGACGAGCTCGCCAAATCACTGGCCAAGAAGGCGCGCGAGGTCGCACCCAAGGCGCAGATCCGCATCCAGGGCGACCAGGTTCGGGTCACCTCCAAGGAAAAGAACTCCCTCCAAGCCGTTATCGCAAAACTGCGGGACGACGAGTCCATCCCAGTTCCGCTGCAATTCACCAACTACCGATA
>JALZAW010000523.1:2156-2495 GCA_030948155.1 Candidatus Dormiibacterota bacterium
GGCCTATCGACCTTCCGCTAGAAGAGCAAGGGGAGGCAGGCCTCCCCTTCCGGAACCCCACCGGGTCGGTGCGAGACCGCCACCTCGCGCGGAGCCGCGGGCTTCAGGTGGATGACCATTCGACTGAGGGCTTGCCGGCATCTGGTTCCGGCCGGGATGAACCCGGCCTATCGACAGAGCAAGGGGAGGCGGGCCTCCCCTTCCGGAACCCCACCGGGTCTGTGCGAGACCGCCACCTCGCGCGGAGCCGCGGGGCTTCAGGTGGATGACCATTCGACTGAGGGCTTGCCGGCATCTGGTTCCGGCCGGGATGAACCCGGCCTATCGACAGAGCAAGGG